>JALNZD010000003.1 GCA_023229505.1 Bacteroidales bacterium
GTTTTTTGCAGAACACGTTCTTATATTTCCACAATAAGAAAACAGGGGTATAATATTCTTGATTCAATACAACTGGCTATTGACGGTAACCCTGTAGATTTTCTGTTAGCTACCGCTGAACAGTAACTAATAAAGAATAAACTATTTGAATATTATTTTTTATTGTATTACCATTTTACCAAAAAGTTCTTTATCTCCCCTTAATTTGACAATAAAAATTCCTGCAGGCAGGTTTCCTTTTACAATCTCTATTTTATCTTCTGAAATATTTTCAAGTTTATAAATAGATCTACCGAAAATATCAAAAATTGAAAGTTGGTATTTGCTATGTTCGGGATTATAAAATTCAATAGTTGTCTTATTATTGAACGGATTGGGATAAATGTGGAGATAACCAGGATCTGAAATAGAATTTTCGTCTGTTCCTAAACTGACAGTCAAAGTCAGGTCATAATTCATTGGTGCGGATTCTTCGTGCCCAACTCCATCCCTGGCGATGCTGTAGAAGTAATAGGTTTTGCCTATATCACCCTTAAAGGTAGCGGATGTAGCCGAAGTGATTCTTTCCCAAGGCTGGTAACCTGCTTCCAGATTATCGGAGACATAAATGGTGTAATCCCTGATCCCGGAACCATTTTCATCATCTTCCCCGCTCCAGGTGATCTGGTAAGTCGTATCCCCAATATAGGTTGCAGAGGGGCTTACAAAGCTGGAAGGATAGCCTGCATCAATCGTATTTAGCACCGTTTCTGTAAGCATGGGATCGTTAAAATCAAACTTGATTGAAGCCCGGTTAGTTATCTGTGTTCCGGATGGCAAGTCTGGTTTTTGATCGACATGATATAAAACCCATCCTTCTCCTTCAGGGGGATTGACATTTGGGGGAAGGTTTATCCCTTCAAACTTCCACTCGATAATTCCCTTTTCTGCATTAAAAGTTTGGGATGAGGAAATATGGCTGGTGGTGTCAAATACCAGTGTATTCCAGTCCAGGTTTGTATTCAGGGTATCTCTGATAACAATATTTTGGGCTGGGGCAGTAGCGGAGTCGAGGTTTTCAAAATGAATCATGTAATACATTGGGATATCCGGAATAATGTGATGTTGTTCTCCATATCCAATGGGTCCCGCTTTTAAATTTGGATCAATCGATCCCACGATATTAATATTATTTGTTGTTTGCTGTATAGTTTCAAACCCTTTTTTACACCTTCCATTTTGTTCAGCATAGCCCTGTATTTTTGATAAAGTGGTCCTATTATAAGGCCAAATCCACCTGGCAGGCCAGGCAAATTCATTATAAATTTGATCAGGATAGATTAATCCCTCATTCCTCAATTTTGGTGCTAAAATATGAGGAGTGAAATAGCAATTGGTTTTTAATTTTCCTTCAGGAGTAAAATCACTTGTACAAAGGCCATCGCTATATACAGTATTTGTTCCTCCATAAAGAGCATAAAATTTTTCTGCGTTGGTTTTAACGGTTTCACCATATTGTGCATCCCACCAAGATGGTTTAAGTGCCCCCATATAACCGTTGGATTTTTCGATATCCTCTGGAAGTAGAAGTCTTTTTTTCAAATTAGTTGGACTTTCCCAGATTTCTAAAATATACCCTGCACCTAGCGAAACTGCCATGTGATTTTGCCATCCATTTTGTGGTTGTTCTTTTCTATTCCAAACCAGAATATATCCTGGTGGAGGTGACAAAGACCAATCAATATCCCAATAGTAATTGGGAGATAAAATTGAACTTTTTTCATTTATTGAAAACCCTAAAATATAGGAAACAGTATCTAAGAGTTCATACATTGACTCATAATAAGGTGACGGATCAGAAGTAATCTGAAAATGAATTGGCATCTGACCAAGAGTAGTTGGAGTGATTTTAAATTCAAGAAAGTCAAAATTTCCTACTGGGAGATCTGGCAGTTTTACCAGAATAACTTTAAGAGCGTCGTTTGATGAAGGAGGATCTAATTGGGTTGTATCATGTATTATTGACCAAGGCACATTAATATCACAGGAGACATTCCAAGGAATGCCGACGGCAATCCAAACATATGGTTCATCTATGTTTCCTTTATTTCCATATGAAATATGAAATGTGCTTTGGATATTAATTCTTAAAGAATTTGCACAAATAAGGGTTGACCATAGATATGAAATGCCTTCTTCAATTATAAATCCATTAAAAAAAGTTATAAAATTATTGTCAGGATTAGTTACTACTAGATTATAATAACCCAAATCTTTTCCATTAAGGTCAATAAGAGCTGAGATTCTTGTTGAATCAATATAGAAAATTCTTAAAGAATCAACAATTATGTCAGAATATCCTGTGCGTGAAAATTTTAATGTCGCCCCTTCCATAAATTTTGTGCCATAAATTTCAACAGTCACCAAACCAGTATTGCCTCCATGATTTGGTGATATGCTATAAATTTCAGGGCCAATTCCGGAGCTGACCGTAACGGTTCCAGTCAATGAATCATTTAAAGGTTTTTCATCCTCAGGGAGAAATGTTTTACATTTCGTCACAAAAGTTGCTGCCAGTTCGGCATCCCAATTTTCAAAGGTTATCGTATCTGATTCCCCATATCCCAGGGTAGTAGTTTTATCACATGAGTATACTGGATCAATAGAAAACCGAACAGGAATTGTTACTTCGTTTAATCCAAAGTTTTTCACAATGGCCTTTGGTGCCATAATTGTATCCAGAGGAATGATACCTACCGGGAAGAGAATTTCTGTTACGCCGGCATCATCATAGGCAATGTAATCAAGTAAGATATCATCGATGTACCATCCGCTACTTTGCCCAGAGCCATCCGTGTAAAGTTGAAAAGCTACCTGAACATTTTGCCCGCAATAATCATTAAGACCAAGTAATGGATAAGACCAGACATCTCCACTTGTGTTGATATATTGAGAAGATAAATCTATCCATTCGGTTGCTCCTGTTGGTTTTATTTGAACTATCCCGTAATCTCCTGATGAAAAATTAAACCAGTGCCAGAAACGAATTCTTGGGTTTTGCTCAGCGACAGGAACTTGAAAAGGCGGACTGACAAGCCTTGTGAATACATTACTAGAGTAATTGCCCTTTAAATTTGTCGCAGCACATTTTTGACCTGAATGAGCCGAGTTGGACCCGCTTGTGGGATGCCCGACCTCCCAGGTTCCATTGGTAACAGACCAATCCCCGATCCCGGTTTCCCAGTTTTCAGGGTTATTGAAAACGGGCTGGCCGGTTTTAATTTCGACCAGGTCGATGTACCAGCCGACGTCTTCATCACCACCATAAGGATAAGTGTCAGCCACATCCAGTTCAAAGGCAAACTGGACGGATTGCCCTGCATAATCAGATAAATCGAAAGCAGAATAGCTCCATGTAGTGCTGGAATTGCTAAAGTAATTGGGACTTAATTCAATCCAAACGGTATCTGCTACCGGTTTAATTTTCACCAAGCCATGATCTCTGAAATTGCCATCCTGATGAAAGCTGTGCCATTCCCAGAATGTGAACCGGGGAAACTGACCTGCAGAAGGAACATCAAACGCAGGGCTCACTGCCTGAGTAATCGTACTATTCGTATAATTACCAGCCAGATTAGTAGCCAGGCAATTTGACCCTTCATAAGCAGCCGTTGGACCACTGCTCGGTTCACCTACTTCCCAGGAGCCATTGGTAACCGACCAGTCCCCAATTCCGTTTTCCCAGTTTTCAGGATTATTGAAAACGGGCTGGCCGGTTTTAATTTCGACCAGGTCGATGTACCAGCCGACGTCTTCATCACCACCATAAGGATAAGTGTCAGCCACATCCAGTTCAAAGGCAAACTGGACGGATTGCCCTGCATAATCAGATAAATCGAAAGCAGAATAGCTCCATGTAGTGCTGGAATTGCTAAAGTAATTGGGACTTAATTCAATCCAAACGGTATCTGCTACCGGTTTAATTTTCACCAAGCCATGATCTCTGAAATTGCCATCCTGATGAAAGCTGTGCCATTCCCAGAATGTGAACCGGGGAAACTGACCTGCAGAAGGAACATCAAACGCAGGGCTCACTGCCTGAGTAATCGTACTATTCGTATAATTACCAGCCAGATTAGTAGCCAGGCAATTTGACCCTTCATAAGCAGCCGTTGGACCACTGCTCGGTTCACCTACTTCCCAGGAGCCATTGGTAACCGACCAGTCCCCAATTCCGTTTTCCCAGTTTTCAGGATTATTGAAAACGGGCTGGCCGGTTTTAATTTCGACCAGGTCGATGTACCAGCCGACGTCTTCATCACCACCATAAGGATAAGTGTCAGCCACATCCAGTTCAAAGGCAAACTGGACGGATTGCCCTGCATAATCAGATAAATCGAAAGCAGAATAGCTCCATGTAGTGCTGGAATTGCTAAAGTAATTGGGACTTAATTCAATCCAGTCATCACCTCCATTCAGAGTAATTTTCACAATGCCATGATCTCTGAAATTGCCATCCTGATGAAAGCTGTGCCATTCCCAGAATGTGAATCGTGGAAATTGGTCAGCGGGGGGAATCACAAAATTATTACTTGTAATTAATTTAGTCAAAGCTGCAGCAGGATAATTCCCAGCCAATACCGTTGCCGCACACTTTTGCCCTTCATAGGCTGAATTAGGACCACTTGTTGGAATACCAACTTCCCATGTACCATTATCAACATACCAGTTCTGAGTCCAATCCCCTTCAAAATCATCAGACCAAATAATGTCTTTGGTTTGCGAGAAGGCCGCCAATGAAATCATCATAGCAATCATTGTGAAAAGTGCAGATTTTTTCATATCAAAGAATTTAATATTTTTTAACTAAGGAATAGGACATCGTTATCAGTTGTTCTTATATCTCTTTTGCAGGCTTGTACCACAAATGGGATGAAATATTTAATTTTTAAAACCGCCTTCAACATATCTACCTTATAACCGCTGAAATTGTGGTTCTGAATATACCATAGTTTTTGGATAGGCAATGAGGTGTAATGTGTTAGATTAATTGCATAATATTCCAAATTCTTGTGACATTTTTTTGAACATCATTTGTCAATCGAACTTATGATAAATTCCTGACTATAAAGTTATAGTAAATAAATACAGAAGACAAATAAAAGAAAGTAAAATAAAAACCGACTGAAATGTTAGCCAAACTATATTTAGGTGGATGCTCTCCAGACGAACGGGCAGGGTAAACTGCATACGCCGGCCAAATTGACTTACTGCGCCGATTTAAATTGACCACCGTGTCATCTATACTATTATTAGAAAGAGATGGTTAATGTACTCCGGCATGAACTTGAAAAATCATCAACTCTGTCCACCATAAACAAACTCATAATATAATTAATGCGGATCAAAGCAATATTTTTCTCAAATTTGTAGGAAAATCATCCCATCCATGTTCAGGAACTCACTTTTAATATTTATCATGGTGCTGTTTTCAGGAGGCAGTACCATAGGCCAGGTACCTGATATCTGCCTGACGAAAGAAGAATACCGCCTGTATTCCATGATCAACGATTACCGGTCAAAGAAAGGCCTTGATATCATTCCGGTCTCTAAATCCCTTTGCTATGTGGCTAAAATCCATGCCCGGGACCTTTTTGTCAACCGTCCAGATACTTCATTCTGCAGCCTGAACAGTTGGTCGGACAAAGGACAATGGACGGCATGCTGCCATTCCAGGTATACCCCAAATCCTTCCTGTATTGTTAACAAGCCGGCAGAACTCACCAAATACACCGGAGAAGGTCATGAACTTAGTTATTGGGACAGTGAGCAGCTTCACCCCGATACGGTCTTTAATTTTTGGTTATCAATTGACCAGGCAAGGGAAGTATTGCTGAACCAGAAGAAATGGAGCTATTTTAACTGGAAAGCCTTGGGTGTCGGCCTCTATAAAGGATATGCCTGCGTTTGGGTGGGGGAAGTTGTCGATACCGAACCGGAACCTACACTTTGCGCCAGCGCACCGGGCTCTGATAACCTGGCATTACCTGTGAAAGAGTCACCGAAAGATGTGGTTTCAAGCCCCACAGGCAGGTACTGCATTATCTTTGGAAGCTTTAAAACTCCTCAGGACGCTTTAAAAATGGTTGCTAAATACAAGAATGACGGCTTTTACCAGGCGAAAGTCATAGTTAATAACGACACCTACCGCGTTTCCCTCTCCGATCATGCAACCCAGCAGGAAGCTCTAAATGCCAGAAAAATGATGGGGAATGAATTTAAGGAAGCATGGGTCACGAAATATTAGTGTTGAGGGTTAAGGGTTAAGTTTTAAGTTGGGGACTCTTTTAATGAATTCCCGAACTTAAACCTTAAAACTTCTTTCATCTTTCTGCCAATGTCTGCTGGTGAGTCTACCACGTGGATGCCACATTCGCGTAAAATTACTTTCTTGGCCTGGGCTGTATCTTCCTTTCCTCCGATGATGGCACCGGCGTGGCCCATAGTGCGGCCTTTGGGGGCTGTTGCGCCTGCGATAAAAGCCACGACAGGTTTGGTGCCGTTTTCTTTGAGCCAGTATGCCGCTTCAGCTTCCATCGTACCGCCGATCTCGCCGATCATGACAATGCCCTCGGTGGCCGGATCCTTGGTAAATAATCTGACGGCATCCAAGATAGTGGTCCCGATGATGGGGTCACCGCCGATACCAATGGCAGTAGATTGTCCTAAGCCGATTTTGGTAAGCTGGTCAACAGCCTCGTAGGTTAATGTCCCTGAACGGGAGACAATCCCGATGGGCCCGGGTGTATGGATGAAACCGGGCATGATACCCACCTTGGCTTCACCAGGTGTGATGATGCCGGGACAATTTGGCCCGACCAGCCTGGAATTTCGGCATTGGAGATAATCCTTGACCATGATCATGTCTTTCACCGGGATTCCTTCGGTGATGCAAACGATAACTTTAATGCCTGCATCAGCCGCTTCCATGATGGCGTCAGCAGCAAAGGATGGCGGCACGAAAATTACCGATACGTTGGCCCCTTCTTTTTCGGCCGCCTCGCTCACCGTGTCAAACACCGGTTTTTCGAGGTGGAAAGTGCCGCCCTTGCCGGGGGTCACCCCTCCTATTATATTCGTGCCATATTCAATCATCTGGCTGGCATGAAAAGTGCCTTCTTTGCCGGTGAAGCCTTGCACCAGGACGCGGGAATGCTTGTTGACCAAAACGCTCATGAGCTAGTTTAAAGTTTTGAGGTTTAAGGGTTAAGTTGGGGACTTGTTTGCCCCCTCCCTGTCTGGGGGTGGGGGTTGATGCAAAATTAGGAAAATATAGCATTCCTTGAAGAATTGCCTAATTTTGTTTGTTGAAGAAGATCACTATGATTTATCCCGTCCGCCAGGAAACCATTTGTGCTATCGCAACCCCGCCGGGGCAGGGCGCTATTGCCATTATCCGGCTGTCCGGGCCGGATGCGCTCAGGATTTGTGAAGATATTTTCTCACCAAAAAAGAAAGACACTAAAATCACCGAAGCAGCCACGCATACGATTCATTTCGGAACGATCGTGAAAGATCAGGAATTGCTTGATGAAGTGCTGGTCAGCGTATTCCGGGAGCCTCATTCCTACACCGGCGAAAATGCCGTAGAGATTTCCTGCCATGGGTCATCATACATACAGCAAAAGATCGTTGAGCTGCTGATCAGCAAAGGTTCCCGTCATGCAAAACCCGGGGAGTTCACGCTGCGTGCATTTCTGAGCGGCAAATTCGACCTTTCCCAGGCTGAAGCAGTAGCCGACCTGATCGCTGCCTCATCCCGCTCGGCGCATGACCTGGCTTTGCAACAAATGCGCGGCGGTTTTTCAAAAAAGATCAGCGAGCTGCGGGCCCGACTGCTAGACTTCGCTTCCCTGATAGAACTTGAGCTGGATTTCAGCCAGGAAGAAGTGGAATTCGCCGACCGTAAAGCACTGGTGAAACTCCTGAACGAGATAAAGGAAGAAATTACCCGCCTGGTTTCATCGTTCTCTTATGGAAATGTTTTAAAAAGCGGGATACCTGTGGCCATTATCGGCAAACCGAACGTTGGCAAATCCACGCTTCTCAATGCCATCCTGAATGAAGAGCGGGCCATCGTTTCCGAAATTCCCGGCACTACGCGCGACACCATCGAGGATACCATCGTCATCCACAACTATGGCTTTCGATTTATCGACACAGCCGGACTGCGCCATTCCGTCGATCAGATCGAATCGCAGGGGATTGAACGAACCTATGAGAAGATCAGCCAGGCGAAGATTGTCCTTTACGTGTTTGATGTGTGCCAGACTGCTTGCACAGATATCAGGGAAGAACTGGAGAGCATGGGGGCATGGGGGCATGGGGGCTTGGAAGCGGGGAAGAGGGAAAGAGGGGAAGGCGAATTTCCTGCGAACTGGGAACTGGGAACTGCGAACCGAAAGAAGTTCATCCTGGTAGGCAATAAAGCTGATTTGCTGGAGGAGACGCCGATAGGCTTAAAGGAATTCCTGGAGATGGAATGTATTTTCATATCGGCGAAGAGGAAGGAAAATATAAACATGATCCTGGAACGACTGGTGGAAGTGGTTAGTGAAATGGAGGTCAAGGATAATGCTGTCGTCTCAAATGTCCGGCATTACGAAGCTTTGAATAGCGCGCTGAAATCGGTTGAAGCAGTATTGGAAGGCCTTTCGGGCGGTCTTTCCAGCGACCTGGTAACGGTGGACTTGCGCACGGCGCTTTATCACCTCGGCGAGATCACGGGAGAAATAACCACTGATGAAATCCTGGGGAATATTTTCGGGAAGTTCTGCATCGGAAAGTAAATGAGACTTGTGTCTCACAAGCCACAAGGCCATCCTATAGCTCCAGTAACTTAATCCGTTTATCTAACAAAACTTTGTACTTTTCTTTAAACTCCTTCGTAAGAAAACAAGCATCCAGCAGCGAATACCATTTCTCTTTGGCATGGCTCAATGCCTGCAAACTACTTTCAATGACTTTGCCGGTAAGTCCGCATCGTTCTTTTCCAAAATAATCGACCAGGTCCTTCCGGGTGAGATTCCTTTTTTTCCCGGCAAGGCTGAGTGCAATTTCTTCAGTGCCACCCTTTAATACTATTGTGGTATTCAGGAGGTCATATGCAGGTGACAGTTCTGTTTTATCTCCCATCCTGATGACGGAATAATTTTTCAAATGCATGTCTTCGTTACCGACCAGGAAGTTAAACAGAACCAACCGGAAAAGTTTTGCCATTTCGATCAATGGAAAGGTACAGTACATATCCAGGAGCAATACCAGTTTCTCCATGGAAGAATTGTACTTCGTATCCCTTGTCAGTGAGGCAAGTTGCGCAAGATCCTCCACAGGAATTTTATCTTTGTGCCCTGCCCTGTCGAATCGTTTTATAAAATAAGTAAGCGACTTGTCTTTTGACCAGATCAATCCATGTAAAGGTACCGCAATACCGGCTGATTGTGCCATTCGCATGGTTACATCTTCATTTTCCGGGAACTGTGGAAAGAGATGATGTTGTGGCTTAAGTATGTATTTTCCACCGTTGTCAGCCAAATCAAATTTGCCCTCCCTGATATTTAATACCGCACTAAGCTTGGGCTGCACGCCTTGAATCGATAATTTTACAGCCCTTGCCATCGCCTCTGCTCTTTGTTCCTCAGCTGTATAGGCAAGCAATTCAAGACTGACCAGGTTTTGTGACAATAATTTCAATCCTTTTTCACTGTAAAGGGATTTTTCGCAAGGCTCATAAGTGATGGAACATCGGTTCATCCGGCTATTTCTTTAACAGTGACGGCTCCGACCATGTCGTTTCCAACCAGCATCAATTGCGAAAAAAGATCATTCCGGTCAACTTTTCCCTGCTTTAAAAGTCCCTCCAATTGATAACCTTCAGGCAAAAGGCCATCAAAAAACGGTGGAAAATGGTCGAAAGAGTATATTTTCTGACTGACAGGCATAGTAAGTGACACCGGCAATCCTGTATATCCCTCGTTGTATTCAAAGCGGTATTCTGTTCCAAATATCATTTCAGTCAAGTGGCCTGCCTCTTCACCGCAAATAAAGACTTTAGCTGTTCTCATCGCTATTCAGAAATTTATGCATTAACTGACTTTGTAGTTGAACTTTTATATTTAAGACCCTGAGGATTTTTCGCAATGTATCAAGTTGTACAGTTTCCTTTCCTTTTTCAAGGTTAAAAACAACTGTCTTGCCAACCCCTGCCATTTCAGCTAACTGAAGCTGACTGAGGCCTGCCACCTTGCGATGCTTCCTGATTATTCCTGATAACGTTTTCGGAGTCAACATATTTTCCCGTTTTAGCGGCAAATATAAGGCAATTACTTTAATAAGTCAAGATATTTTTATTATTTTACCACTATATCAGTAATATTCATAAAAAGTTCCTTAATTACCTTATAATAAATGGAGTTATTTGAGAAATTACCGCCTTAGCAGTATTTATTATTAATTTGATACAGAGGGAAAGTTTTTAATGCGGCTGAAATGGCTCCACGTATTTACTTACGTCAAAATCAACCTCCTGTCCTTCGGAATTCCGGTGAACCTGAGAAAAGATATTCGGATTGTTCTTTTTATGGTATCCTTTGTTGAGGGCAAAATAAAACAGGGTTTGCTCAAGACCAATCGTCACATTCGGCCATGCACGTTTGAGAACGGACATCTTGCCGTAAATGTCATGCTTAATATAATTGAACCGGTCGAGCAATAATTCAGGCGTCATGTTCACCGGGGAAACAATCACCTTCGTGGCGTCAAATTTGCTCCAGTTATCGGTAAGAATCCTTCCTTCACTTTTCAATTTTTTAAAGACTTCTGTACCGGGATATGGCGTCATCACACAAGCCTGAAAAAATGCCGCCCTGGATTTTACAAGGAACTCATGGCCCAGGTCAAACACTTCATCCGTATCGGAGTCAAGGCCAAAAATAAGGGAAGCCATGGTTAAAATTCCGTTATGCTGCAGCTTTTTGACAGCAAGAACGTTATCCTCAATGGTTTTTAATGTTTTCCTGTATTGGTTTATGCCACTTTCTCCCATCGATTCAAACCCGATAAGCAGTGCTTTGCACCCGGACTTTTGCGCCAGCTTCATCAGTTCTTCATCTTTAGCAACATTTATCGAAGCCTGGCCGACCCAGCCTTTTTTCAGATGGATCATTTCCGTAAATAACTTCTTCGCAAATACCTTGTCGAAGGTAATATTATCGTCCAGGAAGAACAGGTAATGCTCCGGGCAGGACTCAGCCTCCTGAATGATATTCCTTATCGTTTTGTGCCGCTGTCTTGTGCCAAAAAATCTTGAAACCGAACAAAAATCACAATTATAAGGGCAACCTCGGGTGGTTTCAATCGGGGCCACGGATAGTTTTCCCGATGAGCACTTAATGAGATCGCGGCGTGGAAAGACATGTTTTTGAAGATCAGGTGGCTTATCAAGCTTGTAGAATTTCCTCAGCTTATGCTTTTCTGCATCTGCCAGCACTTCTTCCCACAACCCTTCTTCTGCTTCTCCTATGACTACCGCATCGCCATATTGAATAGCTTCTTCGGGAAGGCTGGTTGCATGAATACCACCAAAAACGACGATTTTATCTCTTTCTCTGAACTCATTGGCAATCTGATATCCCCTGATGCAGGTCTGGGTCATCAAGGTAATCCCTATAAGATCGTAATCACCTTCATAATTAATTTTGCTGCCATACACCTCCTCACAGATTTCAACCTCGTGCTGAAGAGGGGTCATGCCTGCAATAAGAGCAAGCGTAAGTTGTGGAATGTCCATAGTATTTGGACGTTGCTCTTCTTCAAAGCAAGGCGCAACAAGGAGAATCTTCACTAATAACTAGTTAAATAAGTAAATTATAAAAGTAATAGTTTTTTCACTTATGTCCTTAAAAAACGCAAAGGTATTCAAAAAACATCTACTGGCAGAAACGACAGTGTTTGTCTATAATGTCCTCCATTTTAATAATAATCACCCGATTTTTTGAGGCGCAGGGGGATTTTTCGCAACAAAATACCATCACTTGCAGACCACCAACGCCATTAAAGGCTTAAGTAAGAAAAATATTGAAGCCAATAGGATATTTGGATTAAAACTGATAATTTTAATGCCAGAAAGGATTAGAAAAGATAAATGAGTATGATAAAAAATTGGGTGAGAATGAAAAAACTATATGCATTAGTTTTTGTGATTACTGTTCTATGCTTGACCTTTTCATGTGTTCAGCAGAACAAGGAATCCAACAAATCAGAAAAGAATGTTACAGTTAGTACAAGTGAGCAAGTTTTAATCCAAACATCAGATGATGCAATTAGGGAATTAATAAATGGAAACAAACGATTTGTTGAAAGTAAGTTGACAAATACCAACTACAAAGAACAGATAGAAAAAACAAAAAAAGGTCAAAAGCCACATTCTGTAATTCTATCTTGTATGGATTCCAGGGTGCCGCCTGAAATTATTTTTGACCAGGGAATTGGAAATATTTTTGTCATCCGCATTGCTGGCAATATTGAAGATGAAAACATCCTTGGCAGCATGGAATATGCAGTTGAACATTCAGGCTCCAAACTTATTGTTGTTATGGGGCACAGTCATTGCGGTGCAGTAACTGGAGCGGTTCAAAATATTAAACTTGGTAATTTAACTCAATTAGTAGATCAAATAAAACCTGCTATTAAGTCTGACCCAAACAACCCTAATATTATAGACGAGACAGCAAAAAATAGCGTAATAATTACGATTAATGATATCTTGAATAGAAGTAGTATTATTCGGGAGTTGGTTAGTGATAAAAAAGTAGCTATTGTCGGAGCGTTTTATGATATTGAAACAGGAGCCGTGACTTTTATGGAAAAACTATAGAAAGAGAATATTGATTGGATTAATCAAAACCAACCAATGGACATCATATTATTTTAACGGGTTGAGGTTGGCATGGCTGATCCATTTCCAGTCATCATTTGTATTAATCCAAACACTCATTCTCGGACATGGTTCTTTTGTCAATACCTTACCATCGATGGTTTCGGTTACGGTAGCCATATAAGTTACTACCACAATATTTTCATGCTGGCTTACTTCAAAATTCGTTAGTTGGTATTCACCCAGATTGAGGTTTTTAAGTAGCGCCAGTTCCTGTTCTTTGTTTCGGGCACCATCCTGGTGCACAGACTGAAAGCTATTGGACATTTTTTCGGCAATTGCTTCAATATTGACTGTCTTGAAGTCCGCCCATAACTTTTGTTCCAGCTGTTTCCCGTCTACACTGGCAATGGCTTTTTTAGTTGTAACGGTATTAGCTGGCTCTTTTTGGGCGGATTGGGTGCAGGCAACGATAACGACTGCCAAAATCAAAACTGTAATTACTTTTTTCATAATAATTAATTTAAAGGGATTTATGTAGGACAAAAATAATAAGAGTCCATGACTTAATCAACTGTTTGTTTTAAATAATCTGATATGTCATTTGATCAGGCTCTCGATCTCAGAGGTTAGCTTACGATGGCTTCGGTTCCGGGTATCATATCATGGCGGGCTACTCAAATAATCCTGCATTGCCTTCTTTTTATTAATTTTAACACTTTGACAAAAGTGGATCTGCGCACGGCGCTTTATCATCTCGGCGAGATCATGGAAGAAATAACACCAATGGGTTTGCACAAATGTCAGCGTTCATTGGAAGAAAAAGGCAGAAACAACAAATAAATGAGTATTAACCTTTAAAATCGAGTAATTGTGAAAAAGAAAAACAGAACCTGGATTTACCCATTAATAGCAATGGGATTTGCAGTCATGTTTAACAATGGCTGCAAGAAGGGCGATAGCCTGGATATTATGCCAACTGCATATTCCGGCACATCGGTTACAAAAGCTGCAAAACTTTTGAGGTTCTTTACCATGTCCGACATCCATCTCTGTGATAAAGAAACGCCTACTCAGAGCATTTTTGCTGGCTACCATAACGGGAATATTTCATGTTATTCAGCAACTATGCTATTGACAACTCAGGTTCTCAACGCAGCAGTGAAGACGATAAACGTCCTTCACAAACAAAATCTGTTTGATTTTGGCATCTCTCAGGGCGATGATTGCAACAACACCCAATACAATGAACTAAGATGGTTTATCGATGTTCTTGATGGCAAGAATATAAACCCCGATTCCGGTATTAAAGATGATCCTATCCCCGGACCTGATAATGATTATCAGGACGAATATCAGGCGGAAGGACTTGATAAGTCGATTCCCTGGTATCAGGCTATCGGCAACCACGATCATTTCTTTATGGGTGCATACCCTGCGAACGATTACATTCGACAGAGTTATACCGGGATGGATATCATCAATCTAGACAATCCACCGACCGGCAGCTTAAATGGCAGAGGTTTTTACATGGGATCAATTGATGGACGGACACTTTACGGTGACATTATAGGCGCGGGTGATACCGCAAATTTCCCAACTCCTCCGCAAGTGCTTGCAGCCGATCCGAACCGCCGCTCACTAATGAGAGATGAGTGGATGAGCGAATTTTTTAATACTACTTCAAATCCGATTGGGCATGGATTCAGTCAAACCAACGTAAACTCGGGATTCGCCTGCTATACTTTTGAACCAAAGATGGACCTACCTATTAAGGTCATCGTGCTCGACGATACCCAGCAGAACGATGATCCCAATACTACTGACTATGCGCATAGCTCTCTTGATTGGGCTCGTTTTAATTGGCTTGTAAGTGAACTTGATAAGGGTCAGATTGATGGTAAGCTCATGATCGTCGCAGCACACATACCAATAGGAATTGGACCTGGCTTGTGGAACACTTCCGCTCCTATGACCGAAGATGCTCTGATTACCAAACTTCATACATATTCTAATCTCATCCTGTGGATCTCAGGACATCGTCATATTAATGCAGTTACTCCACAACCATCACCTGATCCAATCCATCCTGAACTCGGTTTCTGGGTGGTTGAAACCCCATCATTAAAGGATTTTCCTCAACAGTTCCGCACTTTCGATATCGCTCGCAACAGCGACAATACTATTTCAATCTTTGCTACCGACGTTGATCCGATAGCCAAACCCGGGTTTTTGCCCGCGTTATCTCGTTCATATGCTGTAGCATCTTATCAGATTTTCAACTATCAGACGCCTTATGTGCCTTCTGGTTCGTACAATGCAGAGCTTGTCAAACAATTGACTCCGGAAATGCAGGCGAAGATTCAGAACTATGGGGAATCGATAAACAAATAATTATTTCTAAAAATATCCCGTTGCGGATTTAAGATAACCCAGAAAATTTAGTTATATGCAAAAGAAAAACTGGATTTACCCATTAATATTAATGGGATTTGTATTTATCCTTAACAGTAGCTGCAAGAGAAATGATAGCAATACAAACCA
This sequence comes from Bacteroidales bacterium, assembly GCA_023229505.1. NCBI lineage: Bacteria > Pseudomonadati > Bacteroidota > Bacteroidia > Bacteroidales > Bacteroidales bacterium. Next base: position 15,458 of record JALNZD010000003.1, read on the forward strand.
AGTTAGCTATCCAATAGCCTTTGCCGCCGATCCCCTGCCATCCTGGAACGACACCCCACAGAAGAAGGCCATCGTCAACTTCGTTGAAAAAGTGACTAAGGAAGGCTCGCCGAACTTTGTGCCACCTGCCGAGCGTATCGCCACCTTCGACAATGACGGCACGCTGTGGCCCGAGCAGCCGCTGGCTTTCCAATGCTACTTTATCGCTGACCGCATTAAAGCCCTCGCGCCGCGGCATCCGGAGTGGAAAAGCAAGGAACCTTTTGCTTCTATGCTTAAAGGCGACATGAAGTCCGCCCTGGCCGGCGGTGATAAAGCACTCCTGGCAATGCTCATAGCGACGCAGTCAGGAATAACCACGGATGAATTTGAAAAACTCGTGACGGACTGGATCGCCATTGCGAGGCATCCTAAGACCAAGCGGCTATATACAGAGATGGTTTTCCAGCCCATGCTTGAACTGCTTGCCTACCTGCGCGCGAATGGATTCAAAACCTACATTGTCTCCGGCGGCAGCAGCGATTTCATGCGTCCGTGGTCGGAAAAAGCCTATGGCATTCCGCCCGAACAAGTCATCGGAAGCAGCTTAAAGACGAATTTTGAACTTCGTAGCGGCATTCCGGTGCTCGTGGGCATGCCGGATTTGAACCTTCTCACCGCCGGAAACGGCAAACCCATCGGCATCCAGTCCCACATTGGCCGCCGCCCGATTGCCTCGTTTGGCAATTCCGATAACGACCTGCCAATGATGCAATGGACTGCCGCCGGCAGCGGAGCTCGTTTTTGTCTTTATGTACACCATACCGATGCCAAGCGTGAGTGGGCTTATGACCGCAAGTCCATCGACCCCTTCGACAAAGGTCTTGACCAAGCCTTGGCTAAAGGTTGGACAGTTGTAGACATAAAGAACGACTGGAAGATCATCTATGCATTCGAGAAGAAGTAAAAACAGGGGCAATGTTGGGAATTACAGCAAACAAATGGTTACAGCAGCCAGCACTGAAACAAACGCCGATTCAATAGCACTCATAAAGAAGATATTAACATCTTTTGTAAAGGGACTTAAAAATGACAATGAGGCAGTCCGAAATGCCATCACCAGATAAAATTAATTTATAATAATTATCTAATTAACATGAAAACAAAAATCAGAATTTGGATTTACCTTTTCATAGTGATAGGATTTGTAATTCTTAACAATGGTTGCACGAAAGAGAACAATAACCCTATTCCTTCAGCAGAATTTGAAGGTGGAAAGAAATTCATTTACGACTATGTACCCACCGTTGTGCTTTCGGGTAGCTGGCAGCAAAAATGGTAATAATCCATAATTATGGCGTATTCTCCCAAGATTGGCGAAAACCTCTACATAGCAATCATTATAAAATAATGTACCTTTAAATGTAAAAATTATGAATATGAAAATTCTGTTAAACACGCTGATACTTTTTAGTATCCTGATTGCAGCATGTACTAAAGACAAGCAGGACAATGACCCCCTCTCAGATAAAATCACAGTGATCATAAATGACGTTCCTTTTCGAACGGATCAATACCAAAGAATAGGTTACACACTAAAAATCTGGGAATATGAAAAAAATGGCCTGGCATTGCAGCAAATCATTGTATTGGACAATGACTCAAAAGCCGAATTGATGAAGATTGACAAAGCCGAAATACCCAGGATTTATAAAGACCCCCTGCAAACAAATCCATATTTTACAAATGATAAAATTTTTCACTATTATTTGTCAATTCAGGTTCCAATTCCATTAGGACAAGCAGTTCCTGAGTCTTTTGCACACAGTTTTGTCTTCCGGGATACGATTCAGAATAAAGAGGTAATTGTTGAGGGAGGGGTTTTTTCTCCCCGCAAAAGCGAATTGCCTGTTTCAATAAAGTCGCCGGTAAAAGGAAGTAACTGGCTGTTTATTAATCAATCCACCCTGGGATATCATTTTAATTCACTTTTTTTTATGAATGGCAAAATAGGTTCAGGCGAACGCTATGCATTTGATAACTTAATAATAGATGAACAGGGAGAGAATTATAGTGGAGATCCTACGGTTAATGAATCCTATTTCAATTACAAGGACACGCTTTTTGCAGTTGCTGACGGGACAATAGTGACAGTTAAAGACGGACGTCCTGAAAATTCAGGGAATGCGTGTGATGTTAAAATGATAACTGCTGATGAACTCGCAGGTAATTATTTAATGCTTGACATTGGTTATAGTCGCTATGCCATTTATGCACATTGCGTACCAAATTCATTTTTGGTGCAAGAAGGTGATGTTGTAAAAGAAGGCGATCCTATTGCATTATCAGGTAATTCCGGCAATTCCACTGGGCCACACCTGCATTTCCAAATCTGTGATACGCCCGAATTTTTTCTCACCAATGGGTTGCCCTTTGTATTGAAAAATTACACGAAAATTGGTGTATATGGTTCCGGAGAAATCAATCCTCCTATTGTTATAACCGACTCAATGATGGAAGAAATGACGATTATGTCATTTGATTAACAGTATATAATTATGAAAGCGACACATTTTTCCCGGGCATTCTTTTTCACCCCTATTATCGCCTTTTTTTGCGTCTTGTTTTTTATGGAAAGCTGCAAAAAAGATGATCCCGTAGTTGTTGGCAAATACACCACCCGTATTGACCAACTCACCGATTCACTTGTGACTAAGCTGACCTATAACGGGAAAGCAGCCCCACTGCCAGGGTTAATCGTTGGTATCTGGGCTCCACGGCAGGATTACACGTATCTGAAATCGAAGGGATATGCCAATCTGGCCAGCCAACGCCCCATGCAGGTGGATGATTTGTTTCGGATTGCCAGCACTACAAAAACCTTTACGTCTATTCTTTTATTACAACTTGCGGAAGAGGGGTTCATTTCGCTGGATGATAAAATCGACAAATACCTCACTGGCATTCCCAACGGAGCAGTGATCACGATCCGTCAATTACTTGCCATGCAGAGCGGTCTGTTTGAAGTAAACAATGACTCGGTCATCGGTAATATTTTCATAAGCGATCCGGATCATTATTTTTCGCCGATTGAGTTGCTGGAGGCGATCAAACGACATACGACAACATTCAGCCCAGGTGAACGCATAGAGTACTGCAACTCCAATTTTATCATTGCCGGGATTCTGGTAGAGCAATTAACCGAACAAAGCTTTGAAAAGGCACTTCAAACAAGGATTACTCAACCGCTCGGACTGCAAAATACTATTTTTGCCAATTCCCGGTGGATGCCTGCCAACAAGCCTTATGCCTCAGGTTATATGTTCAATAGTAATCTGGATTATTTCGAATGTACCGAAAATTTTAATATGTCGGTGGCTTTTACAGCCGGAGCGATAGTTTCCAATATGGATGATTTGAAAAAATGGGTTCTCAACCTGACATCAGGCACATTGATTTCACCTGCGATGCAGGCTCAGATGGAAGATTTTCATCCTATTTTTGAGGATGTTCTTGAGAATACTGAATATGGTTTGGGTTTGATGCGATACAAGGACAATTATATTGGCCATTCAGGCGATGGGATGGGTTATCATAGTTTTTTAGCCAGAAATCCGGAAAAGGATATCACTATCGCCATTTTTTTCAATGGGGAATATCCCTACCCACAAGTTATTTTTCATGAACTCCTTAAAATATTAGAATAGGAATCCTGGGAAGAGAATTGCTTATTGCCGGTAAAAGAATTCTGTTTATACAGTGTTTAAAATACTTCCGTAACCTCCCGGCACAAGAATATTAAATGAAACTTAAACTTGCCCTCAATAAAATAACTAAAAATGAAAAAGAAAATCAGATTTTGGATTTACCCATTAATATTATTGGGATTTATTAACTCTTAACAATAGTTGCAAGAGAGGTGGTAATATACAGCAAGTCAGCTATCTAATAGATTCCAAGGTTTTCACAACACTTGAGAGGACAGTTATTCCTGTTCCCTTACCTTCAACTTCTCCTATGCTTCTTCCTCTGGTTTCTATATAGGATCAATCGACGGTCGGACGCCATACGGCGACGTTATCGGCGCGGGGCCCGTTCCGGACTTCGCAAGTCCCCCGAAGATGGTCGCAGCCGATCCGAAGTAATGACGATCCCAACGATCCCGATGCTCTCGGTTATGGGCATGGTTCCATGATGGGCCGGCAGTCAAAGACGGGTCGTTTGCTGCGATATCGCGTTCTTATGCTATCGTGGCTTATCAGATATTCAAAATACAGCTGGATCCATTGCCTACTGGTTCGGTTTCATACAATGCAGAGCTAGTCAAACAATTAAGTACTGAAAAGCAGGCTAAAATACAGAACTACGGAACACCGATAGATAAGTGATTATTTTTAACGGTTGAATTTTTTTCACGATTAAATTCTGCCATTATGCCATCTCTTGTCGAAACCATCGCTGTCCTTATTGCCGGAATTCTGAGTGGTTTTATCAACACACTGGCCAGCAGTGGTTCGGCTGTTACCCTTCCGCTTTTAATTTTCCTCGGACTTCCACCGGCTATAGCCAACGGGACAAACCGCATTCCTATCATGGCAGGATTGGCGCCTATCTTGGAAGTAAATTTGCGCAGCATGAATCTGCTAAAATCTTGATATACCGATTGCTTATTGCGATTGTGGCATTCGAAATAATCCAGCTTATTTTCAAATATAAATTGCTGGCGTTCATAGGAATTAACTAAATATTTGACGTTCCTTGCAAACAAGTTTTGCAATTTTATTGAATGAAAGATCCTCGTTAACAAATGAGATTTGATCCTAAACAGGAGTGAAAAGCTTCGAACAAACTATCCTTTCCCAAAGCTATCATGAAAAACGTATGCCGTCTTTGATTCATTGAAAAATTATTTGTCACTAACATGCACGCAGCAAGGCAAAGCGAGGCGCAACAAGAAGAATCCTCATTAAAAATATATACTTAATAATTTTGCAGAACATTGAGCCTAAGGTAGTTGAATAACAACTTAAGACACTCTCATCCCTCTTTGTTATCTAATAATTTAAATGTATTTTTGCCCAAAAATTACCTAAGGTATCCACTATGAAAACTTATTTTATAAAATTCTTTTTTCTTGCTTCTATTTTCACTATTCTGTTTATATCCTGTCAGCCCGGGCAAAATTCCCGGTCATCTGCCCAGGAACAACCAGGCATTCACAAAGTAGTTGTAAATGAGGTTGTGCAAACAAATAATTACACCTATTTGTATGTCGCTGAAAATGATGTCGAAAAATGGCTGGCTGTGCCCAAAATGCAGGTAAATTCAGGCGAAACCTATTATTATACCGGCGGTTTCGAAATGAAAGATTTTGAAAGTAAAGAATTGGGCAAGACGTTTAAATCGGTTTATTTCCTCGAGTCCGTCAGCTCATCTCCGGATATTATAGCTAAGGAACCTGTAAAAGAGCCTCATTCTACGGGCAAGATGAATGTTGAAAAACAGGATATCACTGTGAAACCTGCTGAAGATGGCATTACGATAGCTGATTTGTTTGCCAGGAAAGATTCATATGCCGGAAGAACCGTAAAAATAAGGGGCCAGGTTACAAAATACAATGCCGCTATAATGAAAAAGAACTGGGTACATATCCAGGATGGTTCAGAATATTCCGGGAGGTTTGATCTGACAGCTACGACAGAGATGGAAACCGCCGTTGGCGATATCATTACGATCGAAGGGACAGTAGCTCTTGATAAAGATTTTGGATATGGCTATTCATATGAAGTGCTCCTCGAAGATGCCAAACTTATAAATAAATAACTGCAAAATAGTGAAGCGCATTATTAACTTTCTGTTTTCATCTCCAATGATGATCATTCTTCTGGTCGTGCTGGCATTTGCACTGGGAGCTGCTACATTTATCGAAGAAAAATATGACACGGCAACAGCAGGTCAATGGATTTACCATGCCAAATGGTTTGAGTTTTTGTTCCTTTTATTGATATTGAATTTTATTGGTCATATAAAACAGTATAATTTACTCAAAAGGAAAAAGTGGGCCGGGCTCCTGTTTCATTTAGCATTTATAGTCATTATCATAGGCGCTGGAATTACGCATTACTTTGGCTTTGAAGGGTCCATGCATATCCGCGAAGGCCAGACAACCAATATATTAAATACTTCAGACCCCAATGTGAAGATTGAACTGCCTTTTTCCCTCCAATTAAGAGATTTTATCCTTGACAGATACCCGGGCTCGATGAGCCCTTCATCCTATGCCAGTGAAGTCACTCTTATTGACCCCAGGTCGGGTTTAAGAAAGGATTACAGGATATTTATGAATAATGTCCTGGATTACAATAAGTACAGGTTCTTCCAGTCATCATACGACACCGATGAAAGGGGCACTATCCTGTCTGTTAACCATGATTATTATGGAACAAGGGTAACATACTTCGGATATTTCCTCTTATGCCTTGGATTTATCCTGACCTTGTTCAACAGAAACTCGCATTTTCTTTCCCTTCGGCTGAAAATCAGGGAAATAAGGGCCAAACGAAAATCTGGTGTACTGATAGCCGTTTTGTTATTGGGTTTAAATGGTCTGGCCTTTTCCCAAAATGATTCTCCGGGATCAGTAACTCCGGAACACGCCGAAAAATTCGGTCATTTGCTGGTACAAACCTATAATGGCCGGTTTGAACCTGCCCATTCCTTAGCCTATGATATCATGCATAAAATATCGAGAAAAGATAAATTCGATATCAGCGGAAAAGGTAAAATGGATGCCATCCAGGTGTTGATGGATATGATGATAATGCCGGATTTCTGGGAACAACAGAAAATCATTTATGTCCGGGAAAAATCGGTACAGGATATTATCGGAATAAATGGTAAGTATGCCTCATTTCTTGATTTCTTCGATAAAAATAACCAGTATAAACTCCAGGAATATGCTGAAGAGGCTTTTAGGAAAAAGCAATCTGAACAAAACAGCTTTGATAAAGAAATTATCAAGGTTGATGAACGTATAAATATATTTGGGATGGCCCTTAAAGGGAGCATGTTAAAACTATTTCCTCAACAGGGTGCTGTAAATAACAAATGGATCAGTTATGATGATAAATCCGCTAAGGAGCCCTTAACCGGGGTAATTAATGTCATCAATGAAGACCTGCAACTGGATCAGCTGAATTACAAAAATATCATGATTGCTTATCTGAAGGAAGTATCGAAAGGGATCACTTCCGGCGATTATTCCAGGGCCGACAAGGTGCTGGGCTTTATCAACAGCATTCAGCGAAATTCAGACAATGCCGGATTACTGGCCTCTGAATCAAAAATTAATACCGAGATCTTATATAATAAATTGCAGATATTCACCGTGCTCAGAAACGTTTACGCCATGCTAAGCGTAATACTTCTGCTGCTTGCCTTTATCGATAACCTTTGGCTGAAGAAGAACAAGATCATTTCCTGGTCACTCAACATTTCCATCATATTATTAGGCATTGCCTTTCTGTATCACACTTCCGGCATGATACTCAGATGGTATTTAACAGGCCATGCACCCTGGAGCAATGGATATGAATCGCTGATCCTGGTTGCCTGGGGAGGATTGCTGGCAGGTTTTAGTTTCGTGCGCTATTCAAAAATTACACTGGCAGCAACGGCATTGCTGGCCTTTTTTACACTAATGACCGCAAGCCACAGCAGTTATGATCCGCAATTGACAAATTTACAGCCGGTTTTAAAATCATACTGGCTGATCATCCATGTGGCAACGCTAACTATCAGTTATGGCTTTTTGGGTCTGGGATTCATACTCGGCTTGATGAACCTGGTTATCTTTTTGTTTAAGACGGTCGGGAACCATTCCCGGTTGGATTTAATTATCTCGGAACTCACCTATATCAATGAAATGAACCTGATCATCGGGATTATACTGGCAACGGTAGGGACTTTTCTCGGGGGCGTTTGGGCCAATGAATCCTGGGGCAGATACTGGGGATGGGATGCTAAAGAAACATGGGCGCTTGTTATCGTAATAGCCTATACTATTGTGCTTCATTTAAGGTTTATTCCAAAACTTCGCAGCAACTTCGTATTCAGTGTCGCGTCAGTAATCGGATTTGGAAGCGTTATCATGACTTTTGTCGGTGTTAATTATTACTTATCCAAAGGATTGCACAGTTATGCTGCCGGCGATACACCGGTTTTCCCGATTTGGGCCTGGATAATAATTTTTTCGATAGTATCCCTGATGATTATTTCCGGCATAAGGCAAAATTATATTGACAAAATGACTTCCGGAAAAATCAAATGATTCTGAATGACAATCAGAACATCAATGTCATGATAGAGTGAGGCAAACTGACCGTTTCCGCGGCCTGATCTCCAACATACAACCGATATTCCACTTGTGAATCACCCGTGTTCATCACGATTACGACAATTGTCCCGTCAGGGTTTTTGAAACCGGTAGTAAGCAGTTGGGCCCTGCTGGAAGAGCATGCGATCCTTTTTGCCCCGGGGATGATGTATTTTGAAAAATGCCCGATATAAAAAAACGAATTCATATAATGCAGGCTGCCATCCCGTGTATCGGCATGAACAGGGGCAAAACAGAAATTATTCACATGGTTGGGCCCGCCGGTTTCATCGAGGAGTATATTCCAGTCGGTCCATGCCACAGCGCCATTGTTGAAATCAGTTATTATACTTGCTCCGTAATTTTCACCCCAATGCCACTGATCGAAAGTCTCCCAGCTGAACGGATAATTGCAGGCCTCTGTAAGCAGCAGTTGTTTTTGTGGAAAGGCTTCTGCCACCCGTTTTACATTTTCCGGGATCGGAGCGCCGGTCCAGCTTTCATACCAGTGAAAACCAATTCCCCAGACGTATTTAGCAGCCGCTGAGTCATTCAAAATGGCGGATGCCCTGTGGTACATCAAATCGCGGTTGTGATCCCAGGCGATGAGTTTTTTGCTCTGCATGCCATTTTTCCAAAGTGTCGGTCCCAGATATTCCTTAATAAAATCGCGTTCTTCATCAGCGGTATACATGCAGGATTCCCATGTTTGTTTTGCCATGGGCTCGTTTTGCACCGTCAACCCCCAGACAGGAATCCCTTGATCTTCATAAGCTTTGATAAATCTGATAAAATAATTGGCCCAGGATTGATAATATTCCCGTAACAGAATGCCCCCCTGAAGCATATTCTTATTGTCTTTCATCCAGGCCGGAGGGCTCCAGGGGCTGATGTACAGGTTGATCTCACCACCTGCAGCGGCTATGATTCTTTTTATAAATGGAATTTTAAACTGTTCGTCATGGGCTACACTGAATGTTTTCAATTCTTTGTCATTTTCTGCAACATAGGTATAACTTCCGCTGGAAAAATCACAACTGTTCATATTAGTCCTGGCAAAGCTGTATCCTATTCCCTTATCCTTATCAAAATACGCCCTCAGAAATTCTTCCTGCTTTTCACCAGGAAGCTTTGCAAAGGTTTCCGCAGATGCATCAGTCAATGCTGCCCCAATTCCGATAAAGGTCTGGAAGGTTTTTGAAGGATCCACAAAAACACAGGGGACAGTCTCTAATGGTTGCCCTTGCGGGGAAAATTGAAGTTGTGTAGATTTGGCAAGTCGGAAATTGGTATTCATAGCTGTTATAACAACTGAAACTTTGCGGCCTGAAACACTTGACTTCCCTTTGTTTTGAGCCTGTGCACCAATAATTGTGAGGATGCAGGAGATTAATAAAACGGACTTGTACATGGTTAATAAAGTTTTTTTGAATGATTTTACCAGATAATAGATGCGACAGATTTTGGCGGAACCGAATAGATGAAATTCTTTTCACCCTGTTTTACGCTAAATATTTTGTCATCAGTGTCGTAATTACACACTACCAATGACTTTGACCCGTCAGGGTTCAGAAAAGCAACTGCACCCAGATTAGTCAATGACTGTGGTATTGTCATTGAAATCCGGACTGCTCCGGGCCTGACAAATTTCGAAAAATGTGCAATGGAATAATACTCTTCATTTTTGGTTATCCACCCGTTATAGGGGGTGATCGTTATTACGCCGCGGCAATCACCACATCCATGGTTTTGGGGACCGCTGTTTAAGTCAAGTGCAAGGTTCCAGAGCAATGCGACCTTCGACCAGTTCCTGGTTGTGCCTATGAAAATATTTTCGATAAACCACATCAGGTTTGAACTAAAATCGGTTGCCCAACCTCCCCCTGAAATCTCTGTGAAATACAGATCCTTGTCAGGGTGTGCATTATGGACCGTACTCATGGCCGTGACATCACCGCCATAGGCATGAAAAGCCGTCCCAGCTATAAAACTTTTTGCCATAGGGTCATTGAGAATGGAAATACCATAGTCCGGGCGGTCCCAATTGTGGTCGTAGATTATTATCCTGGTATCAATTCCAGCTGATGCAAATTTAGGACCCAGGTGGTCTTTAATAAAATTCTTCTGCTCTTCAGGCTGCATCTCCATACATGGATAACCTGCAGTAAAATAAAGCGGTTCGTTCTGGGGTGTGATCGCATCGATGATAATGCCCTGGTTTTGCATCGCCTGGATATACTTTACAAAATAATAGGCATAGACATCATAGCATTCCTCCTTCAGTTTTCCTCCTTTCATGGTGCCGCTGGTTTTCATCCAGGCAGGCGGGCTCCAGGGAGACCCCATCAGTTTAATATCAGGTGATATCTGGATAATCTCTTGTAAAACAGGCACAACATCATCTAAATCCTGTGACAGGGAAAATTGATCCAGGTTAAAATCGGTTCCTCCCGCAACTAAATCATCATAAGAAAAGTCGGAAAGGGAAAAATCTGAAGCACCCATCGTAAGCCGCAGATAAGAAATTCCGATACCATTAACCGGATCGAAAAGATCCTGCAGGATTGCTGACCGTTGTGCATCATCCAGTTTCCGGTTGATCAGATAAGCTGAAGAACCGGTCAGGGCTGCGCCAAATCCTTCTATCTCCTGTAAACTTGCCGCAGTGTCAATCTCAATTATGGGCCAGTTTGCTGAAGCTTTCTTCTTTATTGTGAGATCGCCCTCTTTATTGAAGAGTTTAGATTTATCACCCTTTGTCAGCCAAACCTGGGCCCTGCCAATTGAATCTGTTGAAGGCACAGGATCAGGATTTTCCTTGCTTTTACAACCCGGGACAAGGATGAAAATGCCCGATATCAGCATGAAGCAGATGATAAAATAATAAACCGGAAAACGATTACTACGCATGATCAATCTTATTAAAAAATCTACTTAAGAAATCAACCACGGATTAATATCCGGAATTTTGAACAAGGCTGGTATTTCTATCCAGTTCTGACTGAGGCACAGGCCATAACAACCGGTTAGGAGTAAGATTGTAACCTATTTTCTGGCCAGTTTCGTCGATGGCATTATTGATAACCTCTATGGCTCTGCCGGTGCGTTTCAGGTCAAACCAGCGGTGACCTTCGAAAGCCAGCTCCAGTCTTCTTTCTTTTTCGATGGCCAGGCGCATGTCGGCCTGATTTGAAGCGGTCGTGTTGGGCAGACTGACACGGCTGCGGATCTGGTTCACCAGTCCGGCTGCGCCGGATACATCACCCAGTTCATTGAGCACTTCGGCCTTTAACAGGATGATGTCAGCCAGGCGCAGGAAGATGTAATTCTGTGGGCTGCTTCCCCCAAAAATTCTCCATTTATTGATAAAAGGATAATTGGTTTGCGGCCAATGTGCATCCGGGAATCCTTCTGCCAGGAAAATGATCGAGGAATTCTTCCTGATCCCATCCTGCTCTTCATCAAAAGCTTTTACCAGGTCATTTGACGGGATATTGAATTTTTTCCAGTCAGAACCACGGAACATGCTGGCACCCCAATTACCATCAGTTATAGTGCCTTCATAGTTGATCTCAAATATTGATTCCTCCGAATTTTCAACCGAATTGTCCCACAGGTTCTCATAATTCCCCAGGAGGCTGTATGGCCCGTTGACCACGGCATCGCAATATTGCACCACCTTGTTGTAGTCATGCGGTTCGATTGTGGCATAGACCTTTGCCAGCATGGCATTGACGGCGCCTGTGGTCACGTAGCCTTTGTGAGCTGCGGTGGGGTTAACGTTTTCCAAAGCAACTTCAAAGTCATGGATGATCTGCATGAATACGCTATCCATAGGGGCGCGTTTCGGGAAGAGCAGCGGGTAAATTTCCGGAAGCAGTTCGGCATTGATTGTCGTGACTTCTTTAAGTTGCAGTGGTACATCTCCCCAGAGCTGAACTGCCTGGAAATACATGAAAGCTCTTATGAAAGAGGCCTCTCCAAGGATTTCTTTCTTTCTTGTTTCTGTCAAAGTAGGATCGGGAACGGCCATTACGTTGTTGATTACAATATTGGCCTTGCCTATAGTGCCGTATAGGTAGCCCCAATCGCGGCTGACATTGGTGTTCAAGGCATCAAGGTTATAATCATCGATCTGGAAATTAGCAGGATTATCTGCACCTGCATAAGCATCATCTGACTGGGCATCGCCATTGACAAAATAATCGAGTTCGAAGTATTCATTTTTGAAATCGGCATAAACTCCTGACAGGGCCGTTTCAACCTCGTCAGTTGTCTTATAGATGATGGAATCTGAAGCTGTGTTGCTTATCCAGATTTCATTCGAAATAGGTTCCAGATCAAGGAATTTTTTACAGGAAGTGAACGACCATGCGATCAGAACTGTGCTAAGGAGTATGATTAATTTTTTCATGGCTGTACGATTTAAAATTGAACATTTAATCCAAAGATCAAACTGACGGATTGCGGGTAAGTGCCATAATCGATTCCTACTTCCGTGGCATTATTTCCATAGGCATTGACTTCGGGGTCAAATCCGCTATAACCTGTAAATGTCAGGAGGTTCTGACCTGTTACGTAAACAGTAAACTGCCGGACGAATGTGATTTTAGAATTATTATCGAAGACCTTGTAAGACAATGTTACCGCTTTCAACCTTACATAGGATCCATCCTCGATGAAGCGTGTAGAGTTCCGGACGTTATCCATGTTTGCCGGTCTTGGGATATCCGTGTCGGGATTTTCCGGTATCCATCGCCGCAGCACATCGACAGACTGATTCTTACTGTCGAACATTCCTTCCAGATCGATACGGGTAGAATTGTAAATGTCGTTACCGACACTGCCCTGGAAGAAGATGTTCAGGTCAAATTTCCAATAATTGAAAGTGTTTGTGAAGCCAAAGATGAAATCAGGATTCGGATCACCGATCACCGTGCGGTCGGCACCGGCCTCAAAAATACCGTTTTGGTTGACGTCTTTGTAGATCAGATCGCCGGTTTCGGGATCGACACCTTCAGAAACGAGGCCGTAAAAGGATCCGAGCGGTAAGCCCGGCTTTACCATCGATACGTCAGAGTTATTGCTGTAAATATGTCCAAAATAATAAACCGGCGTATAATTCAGAGATAGCACCTTATTCCGGTTGAACGACATATTCAGATCCGTTGACCAGGTTAATTTTTTGTTGATATTTACCGTATTGATGGTGAATTCAATCCCTTTGTTTTCAATATTTCCGGCATTGGTTTGCATGGTGGTTACCGGAAGGGTATTTGACAATTCAACATTCAGCAGCACATCGGTTGTTTTCTTGTAATATGCGTCAACACTTAAGTTCACACGGAAATTAAACATGGAAAGATCGATACCGATGTTGGTTTGCTCAGTAGTCTCCCATTTCAGGTCAATATTTCCGTAAGAGATCGGATATTCAGAAGGATATGGATCATCTGCACTTGGGCTGAAAGCAATTAACCCAAACCGGGCATTATTAGGAATCCCTTCCTGGTTGCCATTTTTCCCCCATCCCCCTCTTATTTTCAGGTCGTCGACAAAATGAGAGTTTTGCATGAATTTTTCGGATGAAATCCGCCATCCTGCAGAAAATGAAGGCATGGTCCCCCAGTGGTGGTTCAGTTTTGACGATCCGTCTTCACGAACGGTGGCGGTCAGGTAATATTTACTTTTAAAATTGTAAGTGGCACGTGCAAAAAAACTTGCAAGCGCCCATTCATCCTGCCAGGTTGAACCGGTGGTCTCATTGGCAGCATTGAGAGTATGGACGCTGGATCCTGGCCGGAATCCATGGCCTTGTAAATAAGTTTGGTTATAATTATATTGCTGTCCACTACCCCCTATCATGGCAGTTATGTTGTGATCTTTGAATGATTTTGAATAATCCAGTGTATTTTCCCACAGCCAACTGCCATAGTTGCTTTTATCGGCTTGAGCCAGGCCCTTATTGGTCCGTCCCCAACTGGTCTGTATTCCATCCAGGAAATAGTCCCACTGGTGGTTATTGTAATCTATGCCGAACCTGGTTTTGAAAAACAAACCCGGGATGATCTTCACTTCGGCAAATACATTGCCGAATAAATTATTATCGATGGCTTCCTGGTCTGCGCCAAACATATAAGCAACCGGGTTTTCCCATGAAGCCTGAAAGGGATTGCGACCGTACCACCCGATGCTGTCTTTATCCCAAATGCTCAGGAAAGGCGGGGTATTCAGGGTGCTCATGATGACACCGCCACGGCCGGAACTCAGGTTGTCAGGCGTATTTAGTGTCCGGAGCCTCGACATATTGATACTTGTCCCGAATTTCAACCATTTAGTCACCTCGTTATCCAGGTTTAACCTGACCGAATACCGGTCAAAGCGTGCCGGTTCGACCATGCCTGCATCACTCAGATAACCGGCTGAAAAAAAGTAATGCGTTTTCTCGGAGCCTCCGCTGAAGGAGAGTTGATACGACTGATTGAAGCCCGTGCCAAAAACAGAATCGCTCCAATTGCCGAAGCTGGTCCATGCTGGATTAAGGGCAATTCCGATATCTTCCATCAGGTCGCGATATTCTTTAGTATTGAGCACCTCAATTGTTTTTCTGAGTTTGGAAAACCCGGCATAAGCATCGAAATTAACGGTAGGGCCGGTGCCTGCTTCACCGCGTTTTGTTGTGATAAGTACCACACCGTTAGCTGCCCTGGCGCCGTAAATAGCCGAGGAGGAAGCATCTTTCAGCACGGTCATAGAAGCAATATCAGAAGGGTTCAACCCGCTTGTATTCGTCGTCGGTACGCCATCGATCACATATAGCGGTTCGTTCCCCGCGATCACCGATGTTGATCCGCGTACCCGCACTGAAAGACCCACGCCCGGCTTACCGGAAGGCTGGGTAACCTGTACACCGGCGGCTTTTCCCTGGAGAGCCTGGGCTGCCGAGACGATCGGCCGTTCCTTGATTTCTTTGTCATCTACCACCGAGACGGCCGTAGTAATGTCTTTCTTTTTCTGCGTGCCGTATCCGACAACAACTACTTCATTCAGTAATGAAGCCTCCTCCTCTAAAACCACATCGATGGTTGTCTGATTGGTGATCTGGAAATCCTGTGCTACAAAACCCACATAGCTGAATCTTAGCACACCTTCATTAACCGTAATTTTATAGGTTCCTTCCACGTCGGTAGTTGTACCGGTAGATGTGCCCACCAATATTATAGTGACTCCCGGTAAAGGTGCACCGCCCGAATCCGTCACTTTCCCGGTGATCACCCTGCCCTGGGCAAATACAGCCAAAGAAAGCAGGGAGAAGAACAACATTGTAAAAACCCTTTTCATAGTCTGATTTTTTAAGGTTTATTGAAGGACAAGATAATGGAAGATAATTATGTTAAAAAAAATCAAGAGCGAGGCAGTGTCTCGCTCACTCTTGATTTTTCAAATCTAAATGCTGAAAGTATTATCAGCGCTCCAATATAACAGACCAGGCAGCACTTCCGTCATGTCCAGCAGAAATGTCAACCGAAACAAATAGGTATTCTTTGGTTATACCTACAGCATAGCCCATAACCTCATACCTGTTGGTAAGGTTTCCACCGTTGGGCGCGTTGGCGCCGTCAGTATTTTCACCACCATAGTATCCTTTGTAGAATCCGATAAAGGCAGCCCTGTCTGTACCGTTGGTCAGTTCAATGATCGCCCTGTTGGTTCCATCAGCAGGAGTGAAAGTATAGGTATGTTCACCTGAGGCGAAATAAAGG
Organism: Bacteroidales bacterium; assembly: GCA_023229505.1. Classification (NCBI taxonomy): domain Bacteria; kingdom Pseudomonadati; phylum Bacteroidota; class Bacteroidia; order Bacteroidales; species Bacteroidales bacterium. Next base: position 31,574 of record JALNZD010000003.1, read on the forward strand.
CCATTGCCGGTCAATGTACCTTCATCCCAGCAACCGTTCGGGCTTCCGAAATAGCCGTCATTACGAATTAATCCATTTCCGGCATAAGTATAAACTCCAGCGCTGAAAATATACTCATCATCGGCCATACATGACCAGTCATCTCCACCGGTACCACCTCCGGTCAGGAAATCCTTTGGCACTGACCACCAGGCACTGCTGCCAAGGGCCCCGCCAACAAATATTGTCTTTGCACCAACAACATCTCTCCAGGCTGCTCCTTGTAATAAATCTGCTGTCAGGGCTGGAGAGTTAACACTCAGGAACACAGCATCAACAAAGGTGGCAGTACCGTTAGAGTTCGTGCCGGAGAGGCTGATGTTATAAAAACCATCATTGGTATAAGTATGTACAGGATTTTCTGCAGTAGATGTTTCACCGTCACCGAAATCCCACAAGTAAGAATCGCAGTATTGTGAATTGTTTGTGAATGTTAAGGTCAGGCCATTAGTAGTAAAACTAAAATTGGGTGTAGGATTATTTGTCGGAATTGGGGGTTCGTCAGCCGGGTTGTCATAATGAACCAGGACAAATCTCCAAATGCCTTGATAAGCTGCATCTGCAGGTTTATCTTTATAATAACCCTGAACGATCAACGTATCAGTACCCGCTGCAGCGTCAGTCAGTTTAAACAGGTCATAATCCACCTCGTCCTGTACCATTGGGGTAAGTTCCAGGGATTCATTATCCGTAGCTAATTTAAAATAGCCAATATAGGCTCCAGTGCCGATAGCCTTTATTTTGGCATTACTTCCGGCAACCAGTTCAAACTGATGGGTCCCGTTGCCCCAGGCTGAACAATCTTCACCATTTTTATTAATCATGCCATCAGCAATGTCCTGGCAAGGACCAGCCGGGTCAAAAATGTCTTGTTCTCTCCAGAAGTCACCATGTGCATCATAGGTAAAAGTATAGTCGCGGAAGAATACCCATTCGTCATTCAGTATACAGGGACGATTGGCAAGTTCATCATTGCCAAGGCCCATTCCCCACCAACTCGTTACAGGATTTGGCGGATCATCCGGATTATATTGGAAGACCTGTAACGGATAGCGGCCGGTGGCACCGGACCGGATAAGTTTCCATACCTTTCCGTCATTGCCTTCACCCACCAGTTTGGTCAGTTCTGCATTCGGATCAAGAATCGATATGACGTCTGAATGATCATCGGTTACTGAACCGTTAAGAGAGGTAGCCGTCAGGGTGACAGTATAATCTCCAAGGTCTGCATAGGTGTGAACAGGATTGGTTTCACTGGAAGTTGCATTATCACCAAAATCCCATAACAAAGCTGAAAAATTCTGGGACTGATTGGTAAAAGCCACCTTTTTAAAATCTACAGCATCAACCTGGGATGTAAAACTCGCAATTACATCCGGATCCTTTTCATCCTTTTTACAGGAAATGATTTGTGTAAGCACCAGGAGGAAAAAAATTACCCCCGTAAAACTAAACGTCTTTTTCATGTTTGTGAGATTTAATGTTATTAATTTAAGGATTAATGACTATTATACTAAATAGATATGTTTTGCATTCAAATGTCAAACAAATATAGTAAATTATTAAATAAAAGTGTATCTTTGTGCCCGATTACTCTCCGAAAAAAAATTTATTTCAAAAAATCTTATTACTTAAAATTTTCTCATGCCATTTCAATCATTGAATATTATAGAACCTATTCTCAGATCATTAGAAGAAGAAGGTTACACCACCCCCACACCTATACAGGTGCAAGCCATCCCCATCGTTTTACAGGGAACCGACCTGCTGGGCTGTGCACAAACCGGAACAGGAAAGACGGCAGCTTTTGCCGTGCCGATTCTCCAGTTGCTATACGCAACTAAAACATTTGACAGAAAAAGAAAGATCAGGAGCCTGATCATAACCCCAACAAGGGAACTAGCCATCCAGATCGCGGAAAGCTTTAAGGCTTACGGCCGTCATACCGGCTTAACCTGCACGGTCGTCTTTGGCGGGGTGAATCAAAATCCCCAGACTGATGCATTACAAAGAGGGGTGGACATACTGGTGGCCACGCCCGGCAGGCTGCTCGACCTGATGAACCAGGGATTCATCACCCTGAAGGATGTCGAATTTTTCGTGCTGGATGAAGCCGACCGCATGCTTGACATGGGTTTTATCCACGATGTGAAAAAGATCATCGCCTTCCTTCCTCATAAACGGCAATCGCTGTTTTTCTCGGCTACCATGCCGCCTGAAATAGTCAAACTGGCCGGCACCATCCTGCATAATCCTGTAAAGGTGGAAGTCACCCCCAGTGCAACCACCGTTGAAACCACCAGGCAATTTGTTTTCTTTGTTGATAAAGGAAATAAAAATGCGCTGCTGGTGGACGTATTGCAGGATAAAAACATAAAAACTGCACTTGTCTTCACCCGCACCAAACATGGTGCCGATAAGGTAGTTAGAATCCTGGAAAAAAATAAGATCAGTGCCGAAGCCATCCACGGGAACAAGGCGCAAAATGCCCGCCAGCGGGCATTGGCTAATTTTAAGGCCCAAACTACCCGGGTTCTGGTGGCCACGGATATTGCAGCACGCGGCATTGATGTCGACGATCTTGAATTTGTCATCAATTTTGAAATACCCAACATCTCTGAAACATATGTGCACCGCATAGGTCGCACAGGAAGGGCTGGCGCGAAAGGGACTTCCCTTTCATTTTGCGATGCGGAAGAAAAACCCTGGCTGAAAGACATCGAAAAACTGATCGGCAAGAAAATACCGGTCATTGATGACCATCCCTTTCCATTGATGGACCATAATCCCGTCAAAGCCCCGAAACAGCAGCCCCGGCAGCGCGTGAACTATGCCAGGCAGGACGGTCCTGTAAAAACGGCTACGGCCAGGAGATGGGGACGATAGGATGGGAAGACGGTAGGATGATTTGGCGATTGGACGATTTAGCGAGGTAACGAATTAGCGAGGTAACGAATTAGCGAGGTAACGAATTAGCGAGGTAACGAATTACCGATATGGCGATTTGAAGATGTCCTGCCAAGGACAAATGATAATAGCCCGGGACAACGTCCCGGGGCAGATACGGTGGCCAATCATAATCAAGTCCCGTCAGGGACGGCCGAAGATGACCAATTTCTCGGTACAAACAGCCCCGGTTGAATAAACCCTGACAAGATACACCCCCTGTAAAAAGCCATTTAAATCCAGGGTTTCAACATTCTCTTTCTGACCGCTGAGGTTGCGCTTAAAAACCGACCTTCCGCTTGGGTCAAATATTTCAATACTCTGGTAATCCGGATCTGTTTCAAGATAAACCAGGCCGGAAGCAGGATTGGGGTATAATTTCAATTTATCGGTCGCATTATTTTCAAATATTCCCGGCCCGCTGATATGGCCGTTGGCATCGGTTTTAATAAAATATGCCTGTGGGACATTAAAACCACCAACATATCCTCCTGCGGCAAAACCACCATCGTCGCATGATGCGATATCTACTGCCAATGGTGAATCACCTGAAGCGTAGAACCTGTGCCACAAATAATCACCTTGCGGCGTGAATGCAAAGAGCCCGATGTAACTATTAACCAGATCGCCCAGCATGCCGGCCATCACATAATTACCATCGGAACTCCTTGTTATTGTATTAAAATAACCCGGATTAGACCCATTTAGATAATGCCTGGTCCAGATCGTATCACCGGAAGATTTAAGCCGGCTGATATAAAATCTCTGATAATCATTTGATCCGATAACGATGATATCTTCCTCACAATTTTTCATTTTGTGTATCAATGGCCAGGGCATTGGACTGAAAACCTTTTTTTTTCCCAGGTATTTACCGATACTATCAACTGTAAACAAAAACTGGCTTACGTGATGCTCACCAAAACCATCAGAATAATTGACAGAAACTTTATAATCGCCATTTGGAACTTCAATAACGCTTGTTATCGACGATGGCCACGTAAAAATAGTATCTATGGCAAAAACATCTTTATTCGATACATAAATAGTATCTGTAGCATTAACCAGGTTTGTCCAGATCAAACCTCCTTCAAGATCAGTTTTAGAAATTTGAAACCCACCATCAATATAGGAAATAAATATCAAGTTACCATCGGAGATCCGGATATAATCTATCAGGCTAGTAGTCGGTAATGATTTAGTCCATAAAGTATCCCCATCTAAATTTATTTTTTGAAGATAGGGATCTGAATAGGAGTTATATGCAAGGTAAAATGCAGTATCATCATCAGGCACGAGGAAAGGTTGGTCCCAGGATGTCTCGTTAGCCCTTTTATAGGTTTTTGTAAAAATTGTATCCCCATAAATATCCGTTCTGATAATGAAATTAAAATAATCGACATCATTAGGACCCGGGATTTCATAACCTCTTCCGCATAAAATGTATCCGTCAGCCTGAGGATAAACGCCGGTTATGGATGAATTATGCCAGAAATCATAGGTCTTTTCGAAGGTTATCTGGGCTTCTATGTTAGTAAACCTGAAGAACAGCAGAATGAGGATAAAATAAGCCTTTTTCATATTCTCAGAATTTCGATTTGGCGTACTGGATTGTGAGAACAAGATACTGAAAAATTACCTTAAAAGGGCAATTATTCAGTTTAAGGTGATAAACAATGAGTTAGCGGTGATTAAATTTGATAAAGGTTATGTCGCCTGTGATTTATTTCTGTTCCTGAAATGTTTCCAGAAAAAATAAGCCCCTGCAAGGACAATCAACACAATAATGATGATATCCATGGTATGGCCGTATTTCATCATCAGGTCCCATCCTTGTTGCCCCCATCTGACACCCGCCCAGGTCAGAAAAGCATTCCACATTCCGGCGCCGATTATAGTATAAAGGGAAAACTTCCAGATGTTCATCCTGCCAAAACCTGCCGGAATGGATATCAGGTGGCGGACTACAGGAATGAACCTGCAGACGAAGATGGTCCAGTCGCCATGCTTATTAAAATATTTTTCGCCGACCTGGAGCGCCTTCTTATCGAGCAGGAAATATTTTCCGAACCTTTCAATAAAAGGCCTGCCGCCGTATACTCCAATCCAGTATGAAAGAAGGGATCCGACAATACTTCCCAAAGTGCTGGCAATAATTACGCCGGCAAAAGTGAACCTTCCCTGGGCGATCAGCAATCCTGCCGGAGGAAGGACGGCCTCACTGGGAACCGGAAAGATCATGCTCTCCAAGGTCATAAAAATGAAAACACTCACATAGCCGGTTGTTTCATAAAACTGCATGATGTGCTCGGCGAGAAACTGTGTTACTCCCATAATTTTTATCTGAAAGTTTGTTTAATATGCGGGCAAAATTAATATCTTTCAGATTCATCTACATTTGTAATTTAATAATGAACCGGTATCTGATATCTTTGCAACTGCTAATTCAACATTCAACCTTCAACATTAAGCATTAAAAAATGGCATCACTTATCATTACAGGCGCAAACGGAAACCTCGGGCTCGCTGTAGTTCATCGTCTGCTGAAAGACGGATATCACATCCTGGCGGCTTCAGGCCATGGCGGAGCGGGAAATCTTCCCCATCATGAAAAGCTTGAAATCCGGGAAGTCGATTTATTGAATGAAGAAGAGGCTCGGAATTTTGCAAAAATCGTGTTGCAGTGCAATACTGACCTCCAGGCTGCCATATTACTGGTTGGCGGATTTGCAATGGGCAAGCTTGCAGATACAGGTAAAGCTGACCTGGATAAGATGATCAACCTGAACTTTTACACTGCCTATCATTTAGTCAGGCCATTGCTTTCACATTTCATTAGCCGTCCGCAAGGCGGGCAATTTATCCTGGTCGGGTCGCGCCCGGGCTTAAATGCCGCTGATGGTAAAGATTTCTTCGCTTATTCAATGAGCAAGGCCATGATCTTCAAGTTGGCAGATTTTATAAATGCAGAAGGTAAAGATAAAAGCGTAACGGCGACGGTTATTGTTCCCTCAACCATTGATACTGAGACAAACCGGAAATCCATGCCCGGAGCGGATTTTTCAAAGTGGGTCCCGGCTGAAAACATTGCTGATGCCATTTCCTTTTCATTATCTGATACGGGACGAATGATGCGGGAGAGTGTGATCAAGGTTTATAACAGATCTTAAGCAGTTCAATGTGTCTGAAAGACCTTTGTTTCAAACCGGGAAAGTGATGCTGATTTCGTTCAGCCATCTTATTCATGACACTTATTCTTCATTTTTAGCACCTCTGCTTCCGCTGCTGATTGACAAGTTTTCCCTGAGTTATTCGATGGCAAGCCTTCTGGGATTGCTACAGCGGTTGCCTAACCTGGTGAGCCCTTTCCTGGGCCTTCTGGCCGACCGGATGGGGATGAGGTGGCTGGTCATCATCAGCCCGGCTCTGACGGCGATCGCGATGAGCCTGATAGGTTTGGCTCCGACTTTTACGGTAATTGCTATTTTACTCCTGGTGACCGGGATCAGTTCTGCTTTGTTTCATGTACCCACTCCTGTGATGGTGAGCAAGGTTTCGGGGGAAGAGATCGGGCGAGGTATGAGTTGGTATATGTTCGGCGGGGAAATTGCCCGGACAATCGGGCCTTTAATGGTTCTGGGAGCTATTTCGCTGTGGGGGCTGGAAGGAACCTGGAAACTGATCCCGTTGGGCCTTGCCGCATCCGGCCTGCTTTATTATAAGCTTAGAAAAATAACCATTTCCGATGAGTTCAGGAATAAATCCGACATCATGGGGCTGCGAAAAACTTTCAGGCAGAGCATGCCCTTTTTCATTCTCCTGGTGGGTCTGACATTTTTCCGGTCAATCATGCGTGCGGCATTGACAACTTTTTTACCTACCTATATGACGCTAAAAGGAGAAAGCCTATGGACGGGTGGTGTATTCCTATCTGTACTTGAATTATCCGGAGCTGCCGGAACACTTTTCTGGGGGTATTATTCTGATCGCATAGGGCGTAGAAAAGCACTGTCGATCATCGTTTATACAGCCCCGGTGCTCATGTTCCTTTTTTCGGTCATTGATGGCTGGGCAGCATTGCCTGTTCTGGCCATCCTTGGTTTTTTCCTGTTAGGCACAACACCAATTTTGCTGGCATTAACCCAGGACCGCGGAACTGAAAGACCGGCTTTTTTTAACAGCATGTTTCTGACTGTTAGTTTTGGCAGTGAGGCAGCCGCGTTGATGATTGCCGGAATTATGGCAGACTGGGTCGGATTGGAGACGACTTTCAACCTTTCGGCTGTGATTGCATTGGGGGCTATACCGTTTGTGTTCATGATAAAAAGGCCCTGAGGGTCATAATAAATTCATTACTTTAGCAAAAGATTTTTTCAGATAATGGAACGCGAAATCCTTAGCCCTAACCGCAAAGCCCTTAAAATAAACCTGAATCCCAGTATCTATGGTTGCTTTGCTGAAATTGGCGGAGGGCAGGAAGTCGCGCGTCATTTTTTTCAGGCAGGCGGGGCATCCGGAACGGTCGCAAAAACCATTTCTGCCTACGATAAAGCATTCAGCGATGCCTTGTACGAATCGGTTAAAACCGGAAGATATGTTTCCGAATACAGATTGGCAGAAATGCTACAGGCGGAGTACACGGAACTTACACGTATCCTGGGGGGAAAAAGAGGCATCAGTACCCAGTTCTTCTCTTTCGCCAATACCATAGAAACCCTGAATTTCCAGAAAAATAACCGCGGACAGGGCTGGATTGGTTTGAGATTCCAATTGAAACCCGAAACAGATCCCAACCAGGTCATCCTCCATGTCAACCTGCTGGAAAATGACGGCCTCATGCAACAATCCACGCTCGGAATCCTTGGTGTCAACCTGATGTATGCCTGCTTTTTTCTTCACCAATACCCAAGCCAGTTCCTCCGCTCGCTCCTGGATAACCTTTCCACCGACAGGCTGGAAATTACCATGATCCGTATGTCGGGCCCCGACCTGGATTATGTGGATAACAGGCTGCTGAGCGTCCAGTTGGTGAAAAATGGCATGGCCAAAGCCATCATGTTCGATCGTCAGGGTGATGTACAGCAACCCTATGATATGCTTTACAAAAAGAATGTACTTGCTTTCAGGGGCAGTTTCAGGCCAGTCACTTATGTTATGTCCGATATGTTGCGGACCAGCTATCGCATCTTTAAGCGTGATGAAGACTATGATAAAGAAAATACTATCTCACTTTGCGAAATGACCCTCAGTAATCTTATGCAGGAAGGCGAACTGGATGAACAGGATTTCCTCGACCGGGTTGATATCCTTAACGGGATGGGACAAAACGTGATGGTATCTAATTTCAAAGAATATTATAAACTGGTTCAATATTTCTCCCAGTTTAAAATAATAAAACTAAGGATTATAATCGGGATACCTACCCTGATGAATTTCTTCGAAAAGAAATATTATACCCATCTTCGTGGGGGAGTGCTAGAAGCCATGGGGAAATTCTTTATCGAAAATATGAAACTTTATGTTTATCCGACTATTTCTTCTGTTACTATTGATGATCCTACTAAAGGTGAAGATTTGATCACTTCAAAAAATCTCCTGCTTGCCGACGATATACATGATTTATACCAGTTTCTTGTTAAGAACAGGATGATCATCGATATAACCAACGCAAAAAAAGAATGGCTTTGGATAAATTCCCAGATCGTTATAAAGATGATCAAAGATAAAATCCCCGGCTGGGAAGAAATGGTGCCGAAATATATTGAGAAAGCGATCAAGAAGAAGAAACTTTTTGGATATGAGGAACAGTGAAACAGTGAAACAGTGAAACGGTGGAACAGTGGAATGGTGAATTCATAACAAATAACTCAAAACTCAGAACTCAGAACTATTATGTCCGTTCCTTTAGCAGAACAACTCAGACCGAAGACACTGGATGATTTCCTGGGCCAGGATCATCTGGTGGGTCAACATGCCATACTGCGAAAAGTCATTGAATCCGGCAACCTGCCGTCGATGATCTTCTGGGGTCCGCCGGGAGTTGGCAAAACCACGCTGGCTTTTATCATTGCCAACCAGTTGAAAAAGCCGTTCTATATCCTGAGTGCCATCAGTTCCGGGGTGAAGGATATCCGGAACATCATTGACGAGTCGACCCAATCCGGAGGGGGCTCCATTCTTTTCATCGACGAAATTCATCGCTTCAGTAAATCACAGCAGGATTCCCTGCTTGGTGCAGTCGAAAAAGGCATCATCACCCTGATCGGCGCGACAACCGAAAATCCTTCCTTTGAAGTTATCTCTCCCCTGCTTTCACGCTGCCAGGTTTATATATTGAAGTCTCTTGGGAAAGCAGAACTTATGACACTGTTAAACTCTGCCGTAAGTTTCCTTGAGAAAAGTCTTGGGAAAAAGATCATAATCGAAGAAGAAGAGGCCCTGCTGAGGATTTCGGGCGGAGACGCCCGCAAACTGTTAAATGCCATCGAATTAATTATTAATACCGAAAGCCACCTGGAAACGATAACGGTCAATAATGCCAAATCTATCGAAATTATCCAGGAAAATATTGCCATATATGATAAATCCGGAGAAATGCACTATGATGTTATTTCCGGATTTATCAAATCCTTGCGCGGCAGCGACCCTAATGCCGCAGTTTACTGGCTGGCCCGGATGATCGAAGGAGGCGAGGATCCGCTGTTTATTGCCCGCCGGATGGTCATCCTCTCATCGGAAGATATCGGCATTGCCAATCCAAACGCACTGTTACTTGCCAATGCCTGCTTCGATGCGGTGCATAAGATCGGCATGCCGGAAAGCAGGATCATCCTGTCTCAAACGGCGGTATATTTAGCTTCCTCTCCAAAGAGCAATGCATCCTACATGGCCATTGAAGAGGCCCTGGAAGAAGTCCGCCGTACAGGCGACCTTCCGGTACCATTGCATATCCGGAACGCCCCTACCCGCCTTATGAAAGAAATTGGCTATGGAAAGGATTATAAATACGCCCATTCCTACGAAGGAAATTTTATTGAAATGGAGTTCCTGCCGGATAAGATAAAAGGTAAGAAATACTACAATCCCGGGAAAAATAAACGGGAAGAAGAGATCAGGGAATGGCTGAAAGCAAGGTGGAAAGCGAAATACAATTATTAGTTACAGCCCCCACCCCGTCCCTCCCCCAATTGGGGGAGGGAGTCAGGGAGGGGGCATAATTTCCAATTTCAATGATAGAATCAATTAACAGGATAAAGCACACCGATTCGGGAAATTTCTTCCTCATCGCAGGGCCATGTGTGGTGGAAGATGAAAAGATGCCTTTTGTGATTGCAGAAAAGGTTAAGGAAATATGCGACAGGCTCCGGATACCTTATATTTTCAAGGCATCCTTCCGCAAAGCCAACCGGTCAAAACTTGATTCCTTCCAGGGAATCGGCGATATAAAAGCCCTGAATATCATCAGGCAGATAGGTGAAAAATTTGACATCCCTACCCTCACCGACATCCACTCGGAGGCTGATGCAGCCAGGGCCGCCGGTTATGCTGACGTATTACAAATTCCGGCCTTCCTTTGCCGGCAGACAGATTTACTGGTCGCAGCCGCTCATACCGGGAAACATGTGAATATTAAAAAAGGCCAGTTCGTATCCGCGGAGTCGATGATATTTGCCGTGGAAAAAGTCCGTCAATCAGGAAACAACAATATCATCCTTACCGAAAGGGGCACTACTTTCGGCTACAACGACCTGGTTGTTGATTTTCGGGGGATCCCCGTCATGAAGGCCATGGGAGTCCCTGTTGTGCTTGATGTCACTCATTCACTTCAAATCCCAAACAGGGCCGCAGGTACAGCAGGCGGTCAGCCCGGGTTTATCGAAACGCTTGCTAAAGCAGGCATTGCTGCCGGAATAGATGGCATCTTCCTTGAAACCCATCCCGATCCATTATCGGCAAAATCCGATGGGGAGAATATGCTGAAACTGGACCTGCTGGAAGATCTTCTGATAAAACTTGTGAAAATCAGAAAAGTCTCCCTCCCTGAATGAAGTTATTAACATCCTTTAATTTAGAATTGATTTATATTATCATAAAATTCTGATTTTAAATTTTTTAACTATGACTTTCTCCGGATCAACAATAATATCTATCATAGATATCTTATTAGTTTGATATTTACTTATAAAAGATTTTAGCTTTGCGTCAAATTTTCAGACATGTTTACATAAACATCACAATATGAGTGCTGAATCTTTAATCTTGTTTTTTATTGTAGGTGCGGCCATGGTTGGACTTGCTATTCTGTTTTCATCCTTCGTACCCGCGAGTTCAATAAATCCGCAGAAAGCAGAACCTTACGAATGCGGAATCCCGACAACGGGACTTTCATGGCTTCAGTTTAATATAGGTTACTACCTGTTTGCCATCCTCTTCCTTATTTTTGAAGTGGAAACAGTCTTTCTGTTTCCATGGGCAGTGGTCATGAAAGAACTGGGCATGGTTGCGTTTGTAGAAATACTGATCTTCCTGGTCATCCTTGGAATGGGACTTCTTTATGCATGGAATAAAAAAGCATTGGTATGGGAATAAAAGCTATGAAAGAATCGGACTTTCACGTATCTCCTGACTCCGATCGTCAAAAAACGAATATACTTCTGACAACGATTGAAGACCTTGTAAACTGGGGCAGATCAAATTCCGTTTGGCCGCTGACATTTGCTACAAGCTGTTGCGGAATTGAAATGATGGCCACAGGGGCCTCGCGCCATGACTTTGCAAGGTTCGGGGTCGAGGTTTACCGGGCCACACCCCGGCAGGCGGATGTCATCGTAATCGCAGGCACCATCGTGCATAAAATGGCACCGGTACTGAAACGGCTTTACGACCAGATGGCCGAGCCAAAATATGTCATTGCGATGGGCGCCTGTGCAATCTCAGGAGGCCCATTTTTTTACAATACCTATTCTGTAATCAGGGGCGCCGACCAGGTCATCCCGGTAGATGTTTACATTCCCGGATGCCCGCCCAGACCTGAAGCGCTGCTATACGGCATTATGCAACTCCAGCGGAAAATCAAGCAGGAATCGATTAAGACCGGTCTGATTCCTGTTGATGACCCCGAAGAGTATCCTGAATCCCCAAAAGTTTACTGATCATCCATCTTAATATACGACTGAAATGGATAACGCCCAACTGAAAGAACTCGTTTCCGGAATTATTCCTGATGCCACCTTTGAAGAAAGCAAACAATTCCTGACGGTTATCGTTCCTTCCGACTGCCTCCATCATCTTCTAAGAACCCTGAAAGAGGGATCAGACACAAGTTTTGATTACATGTTCTGTATCTCCGGTGTCGATTTTCAAAATAAGCTAATGGTAGTGTATCACCTGGAATCGACCGCTTACAGGCACCAGATCGTGTTGAAAACGGTGGCTGAAAACCGCGAAAAGCCTGAGCTGGACAGCATCTGTGATCTCTATACAGGAGCTGAACTGCATGAGAATGAGATTTTTGACCTGTTCGGAATTGTTTTTAAGGGGCATCCCAACCTGCGCCGCATGTTCATGCCGGATGACTGGGATGGCTACCCCCTCAGAAAAGATTACGTTGATGAAATAAATATTATTGACCTTTCTTAAAAGCAGGCTTATGGAAGACATCACAAAACTGAAAACGGGTTTGGAGAAGGAAGAGGAGTATTTCATCAATATGGGCCCGCAGCACCCGTCGACGCATGGGGTGCTCCGCCTCGTGGTTTCATTGCAGGGGGAAATCGTGCAGCGGCTGGAACCTCACCTGGGGTATATCCATCGTGGCATTGAAAAGATGTGCGAAAAGGATACCTACACCCAGATTATCCACCTCACGGACCGGCTGGATTATCTTTCAGCACATATGAATAATGAGGCGGTTTGCCTGGCTGTTGAGAATGCAATGGAAGTGGAAATACCCGAAAGGGTGAAATATATCCGGACGATCATGGCCGAGCTTCAGCGTATCAACTCTCACCAGCTCTGGTGGGCATGTATGGGCATGGACCTGGGGGCGCTTACTACCTTCTTTTATGGCTTGCGTGACAGGGAGCATATTCTTGACATCTTTGAAGAGACCTGCGGAGGCCGCTTGCTGCTGAGTTATAACTGTCCTGGCGGAGTGATGTACGATATCCACCCTAATTTCCAAAAACGGGTCAAGGATTTCATTAAATACTTCCGCAAACGCCTTCCGGAATATGACCGGCTGCTCACAGGAAATGTCATATTTCAGGCGCGCACTAAGGGTGTCGGGAAGCTTACCCGTGAAGAAGCAATCAACTTTGGCGTCACAGGGCCATCCGGAAGGGGTTCCGGGTTTTCCTGCGATATCCGGAAGAAATTCCCATACAGTGCATATCCTTACGTTAATTTCAAGGAAATCCTGCTGGAAGAGGGCGACGCGCTGAGCCGTTACCTTGTCCGCATGGCCGAGATGTGGGAGTCGATGCTCATTATCGAGCAATTGATCGATAATATCCCCGAAGGGCCTTACTCGGCTAAAATGAAAGCCGTGATCAAACTGCCTCCCGGCGAGTATTATCAACGCGTTGAAACTTCCCGGGGAGAGCTGGGGCTGTACATCATCAGTAATGGCAACAAGACACCATACCGTATGAAATTCCGCTCCCCGAACATGTGCAACCTGGCCGTACTCGACCATATTTCCCGGGGCGCTAAAATTGCCGACCTGGTTGCCATTGGGGCATCCTTAGACTTTGTCATTCCAGATATTGACCGATAATAACTTTCACAACCACTATGAAAGAAAACTGGTTATATGATTTTTCATCGCTGACAGCCAATATAGCAAGCTGGCTGGGCAACACATTTACCCCGTTCTGGGCGTTGGTATGGGAAATGGCCATCATCGGGCTGGTCTTCCTGATTTTTTATGCCCTGACCGGGCTGATCCTGGTGTATGCTGAACGCCGTATCTGCGCCTTCATGCAGAACAGGCTCGGCCCAAACCGGGTAGGCCCCTGGGGTATATTTCAGACAATTGCCGACTTCATCAAACTGTTGATGAAGGAGCTTGTAAAAATTAAGGAAGCAGACAAGTTCCTCTTCAACCTGGCTCCGTTCATCGTCATAATTTCGTCATTCATGGCTATTGCCGCCATACCTTTTGCAAAGGGGCTTCAAGCCATTGATTTCAACATTGGTATTTTTTACGTTATGGCTGTTTCAGCTATGGGAGTCGTAGGTATTCTGCTGGCAGGCTGGTCGAGTAACAACAAGTACTCGCTTATCGGTGCGATCCGCAGTGGCGCTCAGATTGTCAGCTACGAACTTTCAGTCGGATTGGCGCTGCTTTCCGTGGTGATTTTCTCCGGCACGCTTCAGCTCTCTGAAATCGTGAACAGCCAGGCCGATGCATGGTGGATCTTTAAAGGACATATCCCGGCAGTTATTGCCTTCGTGATCTTTCTGATCGCCTCAACAGCTGAAACTAACCGCGGGCCTTTTGACCTGGCAGAAGCTGAATCTGAGCTCACCGCCGGCTACCATACTGAGTACTCCGGGATCAAGTTCGCCTTTTTCTTCCTGGCAGAATACATGAACATGTTCATCGTAGCTTCGATAGCCGTTACTGTATTTTTAGGCGGATGGATGCCGCTTCATTTCTGGGGCTTTGATGCTTTCAACCATGTGATGGACTTCATCCCTCCTGTAATCTGGTACCTTGGCAAAACAGCATTTGTCATCTTTATCATGATGTGGTTCAAATGGACCTTCCCACGATTGAGAATAGACCAGTTGCTGACCCTCGAATGGAAATACCTGCTGCCTATCAACCTGGTCAATACGGTCGTGATTGCCTTCCTCACCATGATGAACTGGCACTTTTAACAGGCAGGCAAGCCTAACATTGCAAAAATTAGTCTATGAAAGGTATTATAAAATATATATCAGAAATCTACCATGGGGTGATCACCCTGATCAAGGGGATGAGTGTCACGGGCAAGTATTTTGTGACGAGCTACAAGACCATTGTGACCCAGAAATACCCGGAAAACCGCAAAGAGCTTCAGATGTTCGACCGGTTCAAGGGTGAGGTCATTATGGTCCACAATGAAAAAAATGAACACCGCTGCACCGGTTGTGGCATTTGCGAGATGAACTGCCCGAACGGCTCGATTGAGATCATTACACGCACGGAAGAGGCAGATGGAAAAAAGAAAAAAGTGATTGACAAGCACATTTACCATCTTTCCATGTGCACTTTCTGTGCTTTATGCGTCAAAACCTGCCCTTCCAATGCCCTGGCTTTCGGGCAGAATTTCGAGCATGCCGTGTTCGACCGCAAGCAACTGACAAAAGTGTTGAATAAGCCTGGTTCAGTCCTCACCAAAGAAATCAATGAATAGTATGAATATATTGATGTTCTATCTCTTCGCAAGCATCATTGTCGTTTTTTCGATCCTGACCGTCACCAGCCGGAGGATCCTCAGATCAGCAGTATTTCTTCTTTTCGTGCTGATTGCGACATCGGCGTTTTACTTCATGCTCCGCTATACTTTTCTTGCGGCAGCTCAGCTGGCATTGTACGCAGGTGGTATCGTCGTGCTGATCATTTTCTCCATACTCCTTACCAGCCATATCAGTGAGCGTTTCAAACAGATTGAATTCAAGAAGGCCCTTTTTTCAGCACTTATAGCTGGTTCCGGGGCTGCACTGAGCATTGTGACCCTGCTTCAGTTTGATTTTCATCAGAAAACCACAAACACTATGGAAGAAGTGCCCATGAGGGATATTGGCTTAAGCCTTATGAATTATGGCAAGGGAGGATTTGTGCTTCCTTTCGAGGTCATTTCCATCCTGCTTTTAGCAGCTATGTTTGGAGCCATTGTCATTGCAAAAAAGAAAAAAGATTAACCGGATAATATAAATCATCATGATACAAGGCATTCCAATCGTTCATTTCCTGATTGTCTCGACGATCATGTTTTTCATCGGGGTTTATGGGTTCCTGGTGAGGCGGAACCTGATCACCATCCTGATGTCTATCGAGCTGATGCTGAATTCGGTAAACATCAATTTCGTGGTGTTCAACAGGTACCTGTTCCCGGAGCAGTTGCAGGGGCATTTCTTCACCCTTTTTATTATTGCCGTGGCAGCAGCGGAAGCAGCCGTCGCCATCGCAATCATTATCAATGTATACAGAAGGTTCGCCAACATCAACGTTGAAGATGTCAGCGATATGAAATATTAGTCAGACAGGAATAATCAACTGAAATTACAAGAACAGTATGAATTTAAGCATAAGCATCTGGATCCCGCTGATTCCCTTCTTCGTCTTTCTCGTGAACGGACTGGCAGGTCATAAGTATAAACCTGTCTACGCAGGCATATTGGGCACGACAGGCCTTTTCATCTCCTTCATCCTTTCTCTCGTAGTCGGTTACCAGTATTTCTTTGTAGAAGGAATGAAAGACGGGGCATACCAGCAGATCATCGCTTTCAGCAGCACGTGGCTGCACCTGACCGATAAACTCGTGGTCAGCATGGGTTCGCTGATTGACCCGATTTCCGTGATGATGCTCATCGTGGTGACAACGGTCTCCCTGATGGTGCACCTCTACAGCATGGGATATATGAAAGGGGATAAGGGATTCACGAGGTTCTATGCCTTTCTGTCCCTGTTCACTTTTTCTATGCTGGGACTGGTCCTGGCCACCAATATTTTCCAGATGTACATTTTCTGGGAACTCGTGGGGGTATCTTCCTACCTGCTGATCGGATTCTATTATGAACGGCCATCTGCAGTAGCTGCTTCCAAAAAAGCTTTCATAGTCACCCGCTTTGCCGACCTGGGATTCCTGGTCGGCATCCTGATGATCTCCTATATCACCGGCTCTTTCGACTTCAACCAGATCATTCCGCAGCTCACTGATCCGACCAGTGCGGCATTTCACTCCGGAAGCAAGGAACTTTTCTTTGGTTTATCGACACTGACCTGGTCGGTGATCTTTGTGTTCATGGGCGGAGCAGGCAAATCAGCCATGTTTCCGCTGCATATCTGGCTGCCTGATGCCATGGAGGGCCCGACCCCGGTTTCCGCGCTTATCCATGCCGCAACGATGGTAGTGGCCGGAGTGTACCTGGTTGCCAGGTTGTTCCCGATTTATGCCTTATCGGCCCCGACAGGGCTGGAAGTCGTTGCCTTCTTAGGAGGTTTTACTTCCCTGTTTGCAGCAGTGATTGCCTGTACACAATTTGACATCAAACGCATCCTGGCATTTTCTACCCTGTCACAGATCGGCTATATGATGCTGGCCCTGGGCGTGTCAGGTTATGGCGGTGAAGAGGGACTAGGCTTTACAGCTTCCATGTTCCACCTGTTTACCCACGCCATGTTCAAGGCTTTGCTCTTCCTTGGCGCCGGAGCGATCATCCATGCCGTTCACAGCAATTACATGAACGATATGGGCAACCTGCGCAAGTTCCTGCCGATCACCCATATTACCTTTGCCATCGCAGTGCTGACCATATCCGGGATCCCTCCTTTCGCCGGCTTCTTCAGCAAGGATGAGATACTGGTTGCCGCATACCAGCATAATAAGGTCCTATTCTTTGTCGAGTACCTTGTTGCAGGCATCACTGCTTTCTATATGTCACGCCTTTATTTTTCCGTCTTCTGGGGGAAAAATCAGCAATATCACCACAAACCACACGAAGCGCCATTTACAATGACCATTCCGCTGATGTTTCTCGCACTTGCATCCGTCACCGTAGGGTTCATCCACTTCAGCAAATTCATTTCGACAGACTTGGTTCCTTATGAATCGGGATTCCACTGGAATATAGCCATTCCATCCATTCTGATCGCCCTGGCCGGCATTAGCCTTGCTGCAGTAATGTATATGAAAGAAACCACCATCCCCGACCGTGTGGCTAAGTCCCTGAAAGGCTTTTATACGGCGACCTACAATAAGTTTTATATCGATGAGGTATACCTTTTTGTGACTAAAAAGATCATTTTCAATCTCATATCCCGTCCCGTGGCCTGGTTCGACCGGCACATCGTGGACGGAACGGTGAACCTGGTAGGGAATACTACCACCCATGCAGCAGAAATGATCAAAGGATTTCAGTCAGGCCAGATTCAGAAATACGGGTTCGTCTTTGTTTCAGGAGTCTTACTGCTGGCATTCATTTTCATTTACTGGTGGTCGAAATAACTGATTATAAACGAATAAATTAAGATAAACATGAATTTCCTTAATCTGTTTGTTATCATTCCGGTCCTGACGGTAATCGCCATACTGCTTACCAAAAATTACCGTCAGGCTAAGATGGCAGCAGCCATTGGAATGGGTATCCAATTGGTCCTTGCAGCCGTGCTGATCCTCTGGTATCTGGCATTGCGCAGGTCAGGAATCACGGATGAGTTCCTTTTCCGCACGTCTGCTGTCTGGTTCGAGAGCCTGAATATCACCTATGCTCTGGGAGTGGATGGCATTTCAGTTTCCCTGATAGGACTCACCGCTATCGTCGTTTTCGCAGGGATTTTTGCCTCGTGGGACAGTGTAGGTGAATTACCAAGAGAGTTTTTTATTTTTCTGATACTTCTTTCTACGGGTGTTTTCGGCTTCTTTATCAGCACCGATCTGTTCACGATGTTTTTATTTTATGAAGTCGCGGTGATCCCGATGTACCTTCTAATTGGCATCTGGGGGACAGGGCCGAGACATTATTCAGCGATGAAGCTTACGCTGATGCTGATGGGCGGTTCTGCATTACTTGTGCTGGCTATTTTTGGCTTATACAACAACGCGATACTGCCGGACGGAAGGCACACATTTGACTTTGTCGAGATTTCAAAGCTTTCAATACCTATAGGGGTCCAACGCTTTTTCTTCCCGTTTGCCTTTATCGGGTTCGGGGTGCTGGGAGCTCTTTTTCCTTTCCATACCTGGTCTCCGGATGGTCACGCCTCTGCTCCTACAGCCGTTTCTATGCTCCACGCCGGCGTGTTGATGAAACTGGGAGGTTACGGATGTTTCCGCGTGGCCATGTTTCTCATGCCCCAGGCAGCGCAGGAGTTGGGATGGATTTTCATCATTTTAACTTCAATCAGCATAGTATATGGTGCATTCGGCGCCATCTGGCAGAAAGATCTCAAGTATATCAACGCGTATTCATCTGTCAGCCATTGCGGCCTGGTACTCTTTGCCCTGCTGATGATGAACAAGACCGCCATGAACGGTGCCATTATCCAGATGATCTCACACGGCATCATGACAGCCCTCTTCTTTGCCCTTATCGGTATGATTTACGGCAGGACACATACCCGCATGATCAATGAGATGGGCGGGCTGATGAAGGTGATGCCGTTTCTTGGCGTCGCTTACATGATCGGTGGCCTTGCTTCCCTTGGATTGCCGGGTTTCAGCGGTTTCGTTGCCGAAATGACGGTCTTCTTCGGGGCTTTCCAGCATGCAGATATCTTTCACCGGGTAGCTACAATACTCGCGGCCTCTTCCATAGTGATCACTGCCGTATATATATTACGGGTGATCGCCATCCTGCTGCTTGGTCCGATAAAAGACAAACACTTCCTGGAAATTGGGGATGCCAAATGGTATGAAAAGTTTTCCACCGGACTACTGATTGTAGCTATCACCGGCATCGGCATGGCCCCGCTGTGGCTGTCGGATATGATCATGTCAAGCCTGGGGCCGATAGTTGACAAACTCGCAGTTTTGGTAGTTCCTTAAAAGAGGTGGAACAGTGGAACAGTGAAACGGTGGAATTTGAAATTTGAAATTTGAAATTTGGAACAATAGAATAATGAACCGGATATGACATTTGAAAACCTTTTATTGATGCGGCACGAAATCGTGCTGACAATCATTGCGATCATCATCCTGATTGCCGAAATCGCGATGGATGATAAAAAAAAGCTGAGGGTGGTACCTTTGGCAATAGGGCTTTTCCTTGTCCATACGATCATTGGCTTCCTGCCCCTCCGTGATGGAGTATTATTTGGCGGGATGTTCAATACCAATGGAACCATTACCCTGATGAAAAACATTCTAAATGTCGGCGTCCTGATTGTCTTTATACAATCATGGACCTGGATCAGGCAGGAGAATAACCGCCCGAAAGTGAGCGAATATTTTCTCCTGTTGATCTCGACGCTGATCGGGATGGATTTCATGATCTCCTCCGGTGATTTCCTGATGTTTTATATCGGGCTGGAGCTGGCCACCATTCCCCTGGCGGCATTGGCAGCATATGAGCGGCACAAGAACCGGTCGGCCGAAGCAGGTGTGAAACTGATCCTGTCTTCCGCGCTCTCTTCAGCCATCCTTCTTTATGGAATCTCCATGATTTACGGTACCACCGGTTCGATATATTTCACGAATATTGCATCTGCTTTCTCTGCGAATCCACTGCAAATCCTTGCCTTTATCTTTTTTTTCAGCGGAATGGCCTTCAAAATATCCATTGTACCGTTCCACCTCTGGGCTGCCGATGTTTATGAAGGTGCCCCGGTAAGCATCACTTCCTATCTCTCTGTCATCTCCAAAGGAGCTGCAGTATTTATCCTGATGATGGTGCTTTATAAAGTATTTCCGGCCATCACCGGTATGTGGCAGGATGTCCTCTGGGTTACCTCGGTGCTCACCATGACTATCGGAAACCTCTTCGCGTTGAGACAAAAGAACCTGAAGCGCTTCCTGGCCTTTTCATCGATCTCACAGGCAGGGTTTATTTTCCTTGGGATCATCGGGAGCAGTCCGATGGGAATGAGCTCAGTGATCTATTTCTCGCTGGTTTACATCTTCTCCAATTTGGGCGCATTCGGGGTCATTTCGGCCATTGGTAACGCGACCGGAAAAGAGAATATGGAAGACTATAACGGACTGTACCGCACCAACCCAAAGCTGAGCCTGGTGATGATGCTGGCGTTGTTTTCACTGGCAGGGATTCCACCGGTTGCCGGGTTCTTCGGAAAGTTTTTCCTCTTTGCGGCAGCCGCCCAGCAAGGATTCTATTACCTGGTGCTGATCGCTTTACTGAACACGGTCGTCTCACTCTATTATTATCTGTTGATCATTAAGGCCATGTTCCTGACAAAGAGTGATGAAGCAATAGCATATTTTAAAAGCGACTGGCCGACCAGGATCGGTTTGATCGCTTGCGTGGCCGGTATTATTATTGTTGGATTGTACAGCCCGATTTTTGAAATGATCAGGAGCCTCAGTTTTGGTATTTAAATTTTTCAGATTATGCCATTGAATAAAGGAAAACATAATGTCGGAGAGGTGGACGGGGTCCGCTGCACGATCGTTGAAACCGGGATAAGCCATAAACGGGCGGCATTTCTGAAGGATCTGCTGGAATTCAACGGCTTAGAGGTGAAAATCCAGGAAGAGATATCAGATCCCCAGGCAGCCCAAAAAACTTTCACGCTTGGTGTCACCGATATTGTTTTCAATCCGGTCATTGCCGTTTACGAGAAAAGCCTAATAACCAAAGAAAACAGAAAAGTGACCCCTGCATACTGGAACCAGTGGGATGAACCGGCAAATATTCCATACTGGCTGGTGGGAAGAACCTAGCGTTAGTTCAAAGTTCAAAGGGCAAAGTTCAAAGTTGTTTTAAGCTCTGATTTTAATAATTCTGCTTATGTTCTATGCATTGGAAGCTTCCGACACGCTTTACCTTCTTAAATTGGGTCTCTGACAATAGAATATATTAGCATCAGACCTCTTAGTTCTTTGCTTGAAAAAACGCCAGAGCAGATAGAATTAAGGAAACTTAAATATATATTTAATTGGCTTTGGAAAATCCCTAATAAAGTTAGAATTTAAACTACTTTATGGATAAATGTAACCAAATTCAAAATCAATCAATATGTTATTTTCAAAAGTGAATTTACTCCTGTACAATGTCAGATGAATGTTACGATTTTCTAAATAAGTCTTGCAACTACTTTCAATTTGCTTTGAACCATCATACATTAAAATAGTAAAATTTTCATTTTGTTCGATAGTAAATATTTCATTAATAAACAATGATTCTACCTTGTTAAGTGAATCTAAGAGTTTGATCCCGGAGCCCGAAATAAAGTGATCATCAGTTAATTGTTCATAGTTCGAAGGTAACTGAGAGGAAGCCATGGCTACCCTAAAATATGAACAATGATTTATTATCCTGCCTGGATAAAAAAATAATTCGAGAATTTCAGTTTTGTCAACAATGAAACTCCCCGCCGCAAGCAGCGGGGTATCTGTTTAACTGACGGGTTAACCCGTCAGTTAGAATACTTTCGCCCCAAGGGGCGGGGAATTAACCTAACAAGATTAAATTATAAAAAATTTTACAAATCCCAGGACGCCAGTCCAGGGAAATAGAGACAGCCATTCCATATGAGTCCCGTCAGGGACGCCCGAAAGTAGCCCCGGACGCCAGTCCGGGGAAATAGAGACAGCCATTCCATATGAGTCCCGTCAGGGACGCCCGAAAGTAGCCCCGGACGCCAGTCCGGGGAAATAGAGACAGCCATTCCATATGAGTCCCGTCAGGGACGCCCGAAAGTAGCCCCGGACGCCAGTCCAGGGGAAAAAGGGACAGCAATTCCATTAGAGTCCCGTAGGGACGACAGAAAAAATATTTCCAAACGACCGGGTATAATATAATATTTTCCGGATAAACATATAAACGGGGTTTATCAATAAATTAAAACTATAGTTATGGCAAATTCATTCACTTCTATCAACATTCATTTTGTGTTCAGCACAAAAAACAGGAAAAATCTCATCGACGACAAAATGCAATCACGTTTATGGGAATACATAGGCGGAATAGCAAAGCAGCATAATATGGTGGCCCTTGCTATAGGCGGGACAAATAACCACGTCCATATGTTGGTCTCTATGCCGGCTGCATTGAGTCCTGCAAAAAGCATTCAGCTGATCAAATCCAATTCCTCTAAATGGGTTAATGAAGAATTTCCCAACAAAAACGGATTTTCCTGGCAGGTAGGTTATTCAGGATTCAGTGTAAGCCCAAGACAAATACAAAATGTAATAAATTATATTACGGGGCAGGAAGAACATCATAGGATCAGGTCGTTCGAGGAGGAATATATTAGCTTTTTGAAAGACAGCGTCATTGAATATGATGAGCGATATGTTTGGGGTTGATTTATTGTGATGTTTTCTGTCGACCCTACGGGACTTAATCGGAATTGAATCTTTTCGTCCCCGGACTGGCGTCCGGGGCTATTTTCAAGCGTCCCTACAGGACTTAATAGGAATTGAATCTTTTCGTCCCCGGACTGGCGTCCGGGGCTATTTTCAAGCGTCCCTACAGGACTTAATCGGAATTGAATCTTTTCGTCCCCGGACTGGCGTCCGGGGCTACTGTCGGCCATCCCTACGGGACTCAATGGTTTGATCGCTTAATCTCCCTGCTATGAACCCAGTCGTCCATGCAGCCTGAAAATTATACCCACCGGTGATGGCGTCAATGTCTAATATTTCTCCGGCAAAATAGAGGTTCTTGCACGCTTTGCTCTGCATGGTATGAAGGTCGATGCTTTCCAGGCTGACACCTCCGCATGTTACAAACTCTTCTTTAAACGTTGTTCTTCCTTTTACCGCATATTCATCATTGGTCATCACATTCATCAATTTATTCAACCCTTTCTTCCCGAGTTCCCCCCAATTTTTATCTGGTGGTAATTCAATTTTCTCTAAAAGGTACAGCCATAATCTTGCAGGTAAAGAATAAGGCCGGTAGTTGGATATTATTTTATTGGAATGTTCTTTAATAATGCTTCTCAACTCATCTGTAACCAAATCGTTATTCGATTCATTAACCCAATTTACCTGAATCTTAAAATTATAACCCGATTCACTCAATATCCTGGCGCCAAAAGCCGATAACTTTAAGATGGCCGGCCCGCTCATGCCCCAATGCGTGATCAGTAAGGGTCCTGCAGATTTAAGCTTTGTTCCCTGGATACTCACTATTGTATTTTCCACTGCAATTCCCATCAGCCCGGTAATTGATTCACCGGGCATATTGAACGAGAATAAAGATGTAAAAGGCTTTTTTCAAACTTCTTCCGCCCCTGGGATAGGCTTTACAAAGTTCATCTATGGAGTCGCACGCGTTCGTAACATTGCATCGACCTCCTCCCGACATTTTAACCTTGGATAAGAGTTTTTGTGATTTTTCGAGAATGACAACGCTGGCATCCGGATAGTTTTCCTTAGCAGCAATGGCTGAAAAGAAACCTGCAGCACCTCCGCCAATGATTGCTATTTTCATTTTAATTCCGAGCTGGAATGTAAATATAAGGTTTTATATAACCCTCTATAAATACCACGTAGCGGTTTAAGTATTGTAGCACAAAGCATAGCACCAATTCGAATTCCCCGGAGGGGATTAACATCTATAGTTTCAGCCCAACCCCAACCCGTACGCTGAATATTTTAGGGAATGCATCAAAGCTGAAGGTGTTAGTCGTCCTTTCTTTCAACGATAATTCGGGATCCTCGTCTTTGTAAGATTGGAAGTAAGTGTCAAAAAAGCACAATGGAATATTAAGGTCAAAAAAAACTTTTGAAGAAAGGTAATAGGTTATCCGGGGAGTCACAAAGACTTTGGCTCCGAAATATTTTTCGGATGTATGAAATTCGGTTTGAATGCCCGGCAAATAACTGAACTGCCCGTAATACGGGTTAATTCCAAACCCCAACGACGGAACAAGTTTTGTGTTTTTTAATTTACTGAAATTCAGGATAAATTCATATCGTACTGAAATTGATGTAGTAATCAGTTCATTTCCGTTAATGCTTTGTCCGCTGCTCGTTGTGTCATTTTCTGAATCTTTCCCGGTTATGCCTAACATAAAACTGGTTAATTCAACTTCGTGAAAATTATTCTTATTTGTTTTCCATTGAAAAGCAAATGTCGGTTGCAGTATCCGGAGTCTTGTACTTGTATACCGGAAAGGATACGGATTTGTGTCGCTTCCGGATTTGCCGTAATCTTCATATGTTGCAAGGTTGTAGAATTTAATAGCATATTTATAGTCAAGGTTAGTGTTCTGCGTCCAGCCGCTTTTAATAAAAAGCAATAAAACGATTACTGAAATGTACTTTTTCATTTTAATAAGGTTTGGTTAATGTTGTAACGGAACAGTCGCGAAGTTATTGTATGAAGTCGTTGGTAACACCTGCTTTCTAAAATCAACAGGAATCAGAACAAAACATTCTTTATTGGCTTGTCAGCAGGTCTTAAAGGCAGAAATCTTTGACAAGGCTGATTCCAAATGCATATTTCGGTCCGAGTTGTATTCCGTTATAATGACGGAAAACCGGGATATCAGCCGTTACGGACAAGGTTAGCCGTGGCCTGAAGGTATAGCTTAACTGGGGTGAGACATACATGATATCACCGCCGGTCACGAGGTAACGCGTTTCGCTCTGCCAGTCTTCCCAACGGTATTCATTTCTAAGCTGCAATGTAGCCGCCCAGTTCTTCGCGAAACTTTTTCCTATAAAAACAGAACTGAACAAGGCATCGCCAAACCGGTAATCTTCAGAATTATACCCATTCAACTCATACCTGTTCAGTACCACTACCCTCCATTTCTTTTCCATGAAGCTCTTGTAAAAAAACAACTGGGCCACAAATCCGAATGCACCTGTCGAAGGCTGGATCTCCGGTGGATAAGGCCCTAATTTATTACTGAATATTTTCCGGGAAACGGGCACTTTTGCCCCGGCTCCCAGGGTAAGTTCCATATCTTTCCTGGTCTTAAGAACCGCATATTTCAGTGATACAGTGGCATTGCTAAAACCGTATGTCCTGAATTTACCCAGCACATCGCTATCCTGGTATTTGTAAATATAATAGCCCAGTTCTGCCTCAACGGTCAGCTTTTTAATAATGCCATATGAAAGCACTTCACCGATAAAATCATACCCTGACTGGGTTCCATGGTCATCCGACTTCTCAGAACCTTCAAAATAAGTATCGGAAAAACTGTGCCGGTAATAGGTGATAGTACGAAGGGTTTTCCTGGGAAGTATACCAACATACTCACTGCCTGAAACAGGATTTCCCGGCGAGCAGCATTGAGCTATGCCAGTCTGCTCTATTACAGTAAGACTGATAATGATCAGAAAAAACTTTTTCAATGAAATACTGGCTTTTAAATTTATGAAGGATTTCATTTACTGCCGGACCAGCCTGATACCACCAGAGATTCCTGTGCTGCTTTTCAGGCGGGCGATATAAAGGCCTTTGGAAAGCCCGGTCGCCGGGATGCTTGCCCTTCCGCTTTCAGGGACATGGGAAATCAAAACCTGTCTGCCAAAGGCATCGTAAATGATGATTTCAGCGCCGGTATATTCTTTAGCAGTTTCGATATAAAGCTGGTCAGAAAATAAGGTTGGATAAACCCTGAATTTACTGGAAAGTATCTTTTCATCTACCCCTGTTGGATTATATAATAAGCCGCTGTCGATTGCTTCCCGGATAAGATCATCAATGGCAGGAGTATAACCGATGCTTTTATAAAAAACATTATGTTCATTGGTCCCCACAACCACGATGGTAGGCATCCCCATGCCGCCGTAATAGCTCACCTGCTCTTCCCCTTCGCTTAATGCCGGGTGGTTGAAATTAAAATCTCTTTTCCACTGAATGATCTGTTCACAGGTATAGGAATTCAGGAATGCGACGGAATAAATATGAACCCTTCCAGGGTGAGTGAGTTCGTAGGGGCCTGTGAGGGTTTCCAGGGCTTTGGTCGCCGTGACACATGGGGCACAGTTTAACATCACATATTCAAGGATGATCACATTACCCGCATCAAGTTCCGAAAAAAGGTGATGATCAGCTCCGTCGCAATCGGCCTGGGTGAAGTCCATAGCGGTACTCTGGCCTTTAGTTCCTGAAACCAGAAATAAGAAAATGACAGTAGTAGTAAATAGTATCTTTTTCATCCGGAGAAGTGTTTGGGTAAAGGTATTATGATTAAAGAAATGCAGATATGAACATGTGAAATTTAACAAATATTTAACAATTCTTCAGCAAAATCAAAACTGCACCCTGATCAGCGGAACGGGAATGAAAGGTAACTGGTATACTGTTTTAATTTCACCGGTGGAAGGATCATAGAATTCAAAATAGATATTCTTGCGGTTTGTAAGGTTGAGCATATCGACGGCAATTTCAAAGGTCGCTTTGCGGAAATTCACCTTATAACCGATCCGGAGGTTCAGGCGGAAATAATCCGGGCGCCGCTCCTGGTAAGCTTTATCCCATTCATCGACCCTCATATAATAGTGCTCATCCACTTCGACCGTATGAAAAGGTACATAACGCATACCACCAGCCCAGGTGGCCTTCAGATCTATGTTCAGGAAGTTTTTGTCCTTTATCCTGAATTCCTTCCCGGCCAGCAGGTTAAGCACGAAATTATTGCTGAATGCCGTATTCCTTGTTATCTCATCAAATCCTTTGTAAGTGGATTTAAAAATTGACGAAGTGAAGAGAAAATAATAACCTCTGTTCAGGAAGCGCTCCAGGGTGAGTTCGATTCCCAGGTTATTGCCTGTTCCGCCACTGATGAGACTGTCAATTATGGGCAGGGAGGAAAAAGAATCCTCACCGAAATTCAGCATGGAATAGGCCGGCAGGTTTTCTTTCACAGGGATATTAAACAGGTGCTGATAATATGCCTCCGCTTTTAAACGGAGGTTACTAAAAATCAGAAAATCATAGCCCGCGACAAGATGAAAGCTCTTCATGTACCCAAGGTTTTTATTAGTCAGTTGGGTAGTCCCATCCGGCAGATCTGTTTCAATAAAATAAAACATTTCCTCGGGAAGCTGGCTGTATATCCCGGTTCCCAGGCTTATGGAATGCCTCGTATTTATCTGCCATTTGAAAGACAGGCGGGGCTCAGCAGAAAGGTGTGTGAAGCGATCAGGGTTCCCATTCGCGAGCCGAACATGTAATCCGATCCCTGGTAAGAACTGCTCCACTCCGAAGTGTCTTTGCCGGACTCATTTTCGTTTATGCCGCTTATTCCGCCGATGCCGGTGATGGAGAATTTACCGTACTTTTTATCGGGAAAATTTAACTTAAAGGAAAGATCATGGTAATATGGAACTGCCGAGACCGATAACGCTTCCGTGCCAATGATCTGGTCAACCAGAACCAGCATGGAGTAGCGGTAATTGAGCAGGAAAGAAGAGCCCTTTTTCCTGGAGATAGGTCCTTCAGCGCCGGCTTCCAGTCCGTTGAATCCAACCTGCGCCGTATATTCATAATTCTGGTTATTGCCGCTGCGCATCTTCAGGTCGAAGACTCCGCTCAGCGCATCACCGTATTCAGCAGGAAAAGCGCCGGTGAAGAAGTCGGAATTGGACAGGGTATTGTTGTTGATCATGCTGATGCCGCCGCCGGTAGTTCCGATGGATGCGAAGTGATTAGGGTTGGGGATATCTATGCCATCCATCCGCCATAGCAATCCCATCGGCGAGTTGCCGCGTATGACGATCTCGTTCTGCTGGTCACTGAGGGTTGAGACTCCCGCGAAACTGGAAGCCATGCGGGAAGGATCGCCCACGCTGCCGGCATAGCGTTCGGTCTCCTCGATTGTGAAGGACCTGGCACTGATAACAGCCATCTCATTGACCGGAAGGTCTTTCCGGCTATCCGAACGGATTTCCACCTCCCCTACCTGCATTACGATTTCCTCCATCTCTATTGTAAGCAGGGGCTCTTTACCGGTAGTGACAATCAGGTTGCTCAGGACCTGCTCCTTGTAACCCATGAAGCTGACGCGGATGTTTTGCCGTCCGACCGGAACCTTTTCCAGCCGGAATGCCCCTTTTTCATCCGTTGTAGTCCCACGGAGCGGCTCGGAACTGAGTAAGACAATATTTGCGCCCGGCAAAGGCAGCGAGGTGCTTTTATCCAGCACAACGCCGCGGATGATCTGGGTATATTTATCCTGGCCAAAAGTCATCATGCTGATAAAGGACAGGATAACAAGAATTTGGAAGCCTATTTTGGTTTGCAAGAAATTCATTAATTTAATCATGGCAAACAGCTATGCGCTTCTATATTTCCTGCTTATCACCTGTACGAGGTTTCGTCCGGAAAAGAACGCGGCAGGGACTCCGCCTCCCGGTTCCACCCATTGTCCGGCCATATAAAAATCTTTCAGGCCCGGCAGAACCTTTGGCAGGCTGTTGAATCCTGTCTCTTTCGTAACCATCCATCCTTCTACGCTGCCTTTCCAGTTGTGCGTATATCTGATCAGGGTAGCCGGGGTCGAAACATCCACCATTTCCAGGTTTTCTCTGATACCTCCAAGTTCTTTATCAAGCTCGTCAATGTAAAAGTCTGAGATCCTTTTTTTCTCCGCTTTATACTTTTCCCGGTCATTAGTGCGCAGATCCAGCCAATATTTATAATTATACGTTTTAACCATGCACATGATCAATGTTTTACCTTCAGGTGCTAAGGTCGGATCATAATTTACTACCCGGTAATAAAGGTTTTCGATGGTTTTTTCAGGATCAATTACAAATGGTTGTTCCAAAGGAGTAACCACCGTTGAAGGTATATCCTTAAAGCTTTTTGCTACCCCGAGTGAAATCTGGAGAAAGGACGGAAAGACGGAAAAGTCTGAATAATAATGGTTAATGCGTTTGTCGGCAAACCTGCCCTGCAACATTTCAAAGATCGTGGAATAGCCATCAGCAGCAGAGATGGTGATACCGGAAGAAAATTGTTGCCTGTTATCCAATTCGATTCCTGAAGCACGTTGTTGCTTACCGGAGGCTTCTGTAAGGATTCTTTTCACTTTGCTGTTGTAATGGATCTTACCGCCCAGCTCAAGGTATTTCTTTTCAAACAGCCTGGAAAACTGCAGGGATCCTCCAACCGGATATCCGGCCGTTTTCCGGTTCAGCCATGAAAATGTAATCATGATAAACAGCATCGGCATTTCAGATGTAAAAGAGTACTCAAAAAACCTGGCCAACAAGGGATTTTTGCAGAGCCCTGCAAAATCATTGATAGTCATCCGGCTGTAACGCATCAGGGTTTTCAGGTAGGGTAAATAATGTAGATTTTCATTTATCTTTTCGAAAAGCGTATATAATTCAGGATCTTTATCCATACGCATCTTCATCCTGGACATTTCCCTCACAGCACTGGCAAATTCATCAATAAGGATCTTATCCTCAGGTGCTTTAGACAATAATTCCCGGTGCAGCCGTTCCAAATCGGTATAGCCGATAATTTCTTTTCCCTGCTTGTCACGAACCCGGAAGAATTCCCCGTAGTCATGAAACCTGATGGATTTCATATCAATCAGCTCATTCCACAGATCATAGATCGGGTCATCAGGATTGGATCCGACCAGCCAATGCAAGCATCCATCAACAGTATAATCGCCTATTTTCCAAGATGTACACAAACCTCCGGGCTGGGAATGGGACTCAAATATTTCAGAATCAAATCCGTTCATTTGCAGATGGCACCCGGTGGTAAGACCGGCTATACCTCCTCCGATGATATTAACCTTTGTTGCCATTTCAATATCAAATTTTCATGTAAATATACCAGATGTGACGGATATTTCTGAAAATAGAGGATGATAATTTTGTTAAAGGAATTCTATATTAAAAGAAAACCTTTTATTTTTTAACTTTGATTAATGAATGAATGATGCATCACCCAGAAAGAACCAGTAAATAAATCTTTAAACTTAAATCTGTCAGCCATGAATGCAAAATCAAAGAAAAAGGCAAAAAAACCTGAAAAGGGATTGTTTAACAAAGCCAAGACCCTGCTCAACAAAGCGGATGATTACGTGGAAGATAAAGTAAAACAAGTCAGAAAAAGTAAAGCTTTTGGAGCTGCAAAGGGCACCTTGAAGAATGTTGAAAGTTATGTAGAGGGCGCTATGGATGATTATGAAAAAAGCGGCACCAGGAAAAAAATCGACAAAGCCCTGGTAAAGGCTGAGAAAAAAGCTGTAAGAGCTTTTAAAAAAGTAGAAAAGCTTAGAAAAAAAATAGCAAGCAAAGCCGAAGACCGGCTGGATAAAATTACGGGTAAAACGAAAAGCAAACCAAAGGCGGCAAAGAGCAAACCTAAAGCTGCTGTAAGCAAAGCTAAGGCAGTGAAAGTGGCACCCAAGCCAACAAAGGCACCGGTCATAACGGTCAAAGCTGCAGTCAAAACAGTCTCAAAACCCAAGGCTGTTAAACCTCCGGCTAAAGCGACCAAAGCAGAACCTGTAGCTGACAAAGCAAAACCCAAGACTGTTAAAAGCAAACCCAAGGCAACACCAAAACCTGCACCAGTACCAATACCAGCGAAACCTGCTGAAGATATTAGCTAGTCTGATTATTGCCTGAGCAGAAACCTCAAGCATCATGTACGGTGGACGATTTTACATGGATAGAATAATTTGTATTGACAATACAAATTAATTTGTATTTGTAATACAAATTTTGTATCTTTGCAAAAATCCATTTATGATAACAAAGGAAACAGTCAGGGCAGTTATTAAGGAAAATAGCCAATCAGCAGCAAAAAATCTGACTGTGAAAAGGGAAAAAGAAATCCCATTAAAAAGCAATAGTATAATTGTAATCACAGGAGTGCGGCGTTGCGGAAAAAGTACACTGTTGCAACAATCACTTAAAACTGTCAGGAATAAAGTGTTTTTGAATTTTGAGGACACCCGGCTCGAAGGTTTTGATTTAAGCGATTTCCAAAAGCTGGAACAAATAGCTGTTTCGGAAAAGGCGACTTGCTATATTTTTGATGAAATACAGAATATTCAGGGTTGGGAAAAGTATGTACGTTCGGCCCATGATAAGGGATTTCAAATATTTATCACGGGATCCAATGCATCTATGCTCAGCCGGGAGCTTGGCACCAGACTGACCGGAAGGCATATCCAAACTGAACTCTTTCCGTTCAATTACCTGGAATATTTACGCTTCACGAAAGAAAAAGCAGGAAAGGAAAGTTTGATAAACTACCTGGCCCGTGGTGGATTTCCCGAGTTTCTGGTCTCAACAAATCCTGAATACCTCAGGTCATTATTACGTGACATCGTTATCAGGGATATTGCTGTTCGGAGAAATATAAAAAATGACCATATTATTTTAAGACTTGCTTTGCATCTGATGAGTAATTTAGGTAAAGAGGTGAGTTATAATAATATGTCGAAAGTAATAGGAATTAAATCCGTGCGTACTACCATTGATTATTGCGATTATCTAAAGGAAAGTTACCTGCTGGATTTTGTTCCCCGTTTTTCATTTTCGATAAAGCAACAACTCATTAATCCCAAAAAGGTCTATGCTGTTGATACGGGCATGGCAAGGGCAAACAGTCTGTCATTCAGTGAAGATTATGGCAGAATGCTGGAAAATGCGGTTTTCCTTCGCTTAAGGCAGGCTACACCTGATGTTTTATATTATAAGGATGAACATTCAGAATGTGATTTTTTAGTACGGAAGAATGAAAAGATTGTTTATGCTGCTCAAGTCTGCTGGCATTTAACAGAGGATAACCTGGAGAGGGAAATAACGGGATTGAAAAGCGCAATGACAACCACAGGGGTTAAAACAGGAATTATAATAACCTCTGATCAGGAAGATGCATTTGGAGAAATAAAAGCGATCCCGGCATGGAAGTGGATGCGACAGGATTTAACCTGAATTATTCTCAAGCCTCATGTACGCCTGCCCGCCTACCGGCGGGATGGACGATTTTTCACGGACGATTTCTCAATTGATATTCGAAACAGCGATACACGAAACACGATATTCGAAGTTTTGACTGCTGACTGCCAACTGTCAACTGTCAACTGAAAGTGGAGATGGTATTCTCATGCATTCTTGTATTAATTCAATACAAGAAACATGCTATTTTTAGGTTGACATATACCCCCGTTTTACGCACGATCTCCCGGAAGGTGGACAACTTATACCATCCCGGGGTGAAAGTGCGTAAAACGAAGAAAGGTTTTAAAAAATCATTTTCCAAAGTAGAAATCGCATTTGTTCCAAAAATTAAAAAGAAAAAATGATCATATTGTGAAAGATTTAATAATCTCTAACTTTACAGGGATTATATAACAGTTGTATACTTAAAATAACATTCTACCTTTACTAACCTGTCCATAATTCAATTTGATTGTATATTTGAATGTAGCGATAGGGGCTATAAGTTAATATCAGCTATTTTATGACGCTCGTGCAAACATCAACTAACAGACATAAAACTAACTAACCCCCTTTTCACATGGACATACCAGAAACTCTTAAAAAACAGTTTGACGCATTAAAGATTGACAAGCATCCACAATCAATTTGTATTTGTAACTACAAAGGTGGAGTAGGCAAAACAACTATCACAACGTTACTTGGTTATTACCTTGCAAATATAGGGAATAAGGTTTTGCTTTTTGACATTGACCCACAATGCAGTTTGTCTTTAGCCGTTGGATTTGAGCCAGAGAAAGTTGATAAAACAGCTTTCACAATTTATCATTTGGTGACACCTAACAAATGGCATGACATTAAAAAGGTAAAATTCCACGAGTATGTTGACGATGTTCCCGATAAGTTTGCGCCCAAAAAATTGAAAATTATCAAAGGAGCTTTTAATGTTGACGAGTTGGACATTGAGATAACTAAAGCAATCGTAGAAAACGACAGGACAGCCGACATGCTTTTTGGATACTGCAGAAATATGCTCAACAGCTTCAAGGACTTTGACTACATTCTTGTTGACTGCCCACCAAACAAAATGTATTTAACACAGGCAATGCTTCGTGCTTGCAATTATTTCTTGACTGTTACTATTCCCGACAAGATTTCAGTTTACGGTATGCCACGACTATTGCGTTGGGTGAGGGAAATTCCTAAGAACGAAAAACCGAAAATGTTGGGTGTAGTCCTAAATGCTGTTAATCGTGCAGGCGGTAATGAGTTTGGGACAATCAACCAACAGACAGCTATAAAAGATTTACTAACCTCAGTAAGTAAGGATTTAGACGTAAATGAAAAAGCAATCATCGGAGAACATCCAATTATTGCCCGTATTCCACGATTGGATGTTGTTTCAAGATTTTTAAGTCAGGGTTCAGAAAAGATAGCTTGGTTTGACTTAAAAAAATCTGCAAGTGAACAGCGTACTGTTTCGGAAATAATGATGACTTTCGTATCACGAATTGAAAAAAGAATTTCCGACTATGCCAAAATTTGATTTCTTCATAAGCCCTGGAGGCGAATTGCC
Source organism: Bacteroidales bacterium (assembly GCA_023229505.1). Taxonomy (NCBI): domain Bacteria; kingdom Pseudomonadati; phylum Bacteroidota; class Bacteroidia; order Bacteroidales; species Bacteroidales bacterium. Next base: position 65,912 of record JALNZD010000003.1, read on the forward strand.
AAAAAAACTGCAAATCATTTTGCAGGACTATTTCTCTGAAAAGGATTTTGAAAAGCTGACAAAGTTTGGAGGTAGAGTTCAAATATCTGTTACTGCCCCATTCACAGATAGGAAAGAACAAGATAACAAACTTGTAATTGACGAAGCATTTATTACAAAACTTAAAACCAATCCTTCACAGTCAGATGAGAAATTAAAAACTCTAACTAAAAAACAACTTATAAAAGTTGCGACACTTTTAAATTTTCCAACCACTGCAAAAGCGACAACAAAAGAGATTAAGAAAACGATTAACGACCATTTGAACTCATCTGAAAAGTGGGACAAAATTTCGGGAGCATGATAGTAATTAACTTCGGACAAAGTTTGTGCGGGTTGCAAACCAGACGACTTCGGACGGACGGAATAAAAAATGATAATCGAGTAGGCGGCCCAGCCAATATTGTATCACATTGCATCTAATCAATATAATAAAAAAGAGCCAAAAATGGCTCTTTAAAGACATCAGATAAGTCCTTCGTCAGCAAAACTATAAAATCCTTTACGGGTCTATTCATTCACAGACATGAAACATACCATATTTCGGGTGACCTCCCCCCGAATTTTGCACGAACTCCCGGAAGGTGGACTCTACATCTTGATTGTTAATCATTGTGGCTTTTTTGCATGAATGGTAGCTAATTAAAAAAAATCTTTGTTTCAATACTCTATTTATAGGACATTTCCATTTTTGCAAAGACTCTGTAATTATGATAGTCAGAATTTGTACATTATTTTTAAGAGAGCGAATCATCATAAGTTATACTTTTAAGGAATTAGGCTATAGGGCAGGTAAGTTGTATCTGATCTTTTGGTGTCTTGCCAGAATTAATACTAATGTGTCTAAAAATTGAATTTTCAAGATAGACATGATCAACATTATATAACCTTAATTTGAAAATCATGAACATTTTTTTTCAGTCAAAGAAAAATTCTGAAAACTCCGATTATTATGTAAGAGCGGAAAAATTAGTATCAATGGCAAAATTGTTTGCAATTGGAACACAAATACCGATGCTTCAAAGATTTCCACAACTAAAAAATGCTGTAAATATTAAAAATTGGGACCTAATGTGCACTACATGTGCTACATTCGCCGCAATAACACGAGTAGGAAGATTTGTAAAAGATAGAAGTGTTGTCGAAGAATTAGATGAAATTGTTTCTGATAAATTAAAGGAATTTGATTTAAATGGCCCGGGTGTATTTGAAAATCTTGAAAATTTTATAATTGATATAGTGAAACAAAAAAATGATGAGATAACACCTGATCTTATCAGTGGATTGGCTGGCGCTTGGATCGTATGGAATTTAACTGATAAGAAACCTATTGAAGATGAAAAGATGTTGTCATATACTCTTGGGAATATTTTTTTTACAGAATTCGCCAATTATTTTGGATTAAAATAAATTTAATCAACGGTTACAGATAAGAAGCCCATATCTGACAATGCAGGTTGATTCCTGAAGTTAATAAACAGAAACATTTATTAGATAAAAAAATGAGCCCTTTCGAGCTCATTACAGGCCTCACAGTAAACCCTCATCCGCAAAGCTATAAAATCCTTCACTGCTAACAATCAGGTGATCAAGGACCGGCAAGTCAGGCATCAATCCGGCTTCCTTCAATTTCCGGGTTAAGTGAATGTCAGCTTCGGATGGCTGAAGGTTTAAGCTTGAATGATTATGGCACAAAATCAAGCTGCTACCATTGGACTTGAGGGCGATCTGAAAGATCACCTTGGGGTCTGCCACAGTCCCGGAAAGACCTCCCTGTCCTGATCACGCTGTAATCATATGTGAAGCCGCTGGAATTGCTGGCGCCGGCATTGGGTGTCAGCCAGTAGGCAGTTCCGGCTTCTTTCATCTTCCCGCAGGCATCCAGTCCGCTGGCTCCTTCTGCATCACAATCTACTTCAGGATCAAGGAATAGCGTTAGCTTACACCATTCTGCATCTGTGGGGACATGCCATCCCTGGGGACAAATCCCCCGGCTCCCCGGGGTCGTATGATAATCCATGGCTTCATTCCACCAGTAAAGTCCTCCGTAGATCCCGCAATTGGATTCAAGATCATGATCACAGTATTTTTCAATGAGGCCGTTATCGGATTGAGACCCGGAACTATCGATCCTTATGCCGATGTTCAGGTTACCGGCCATCCAGCATTGGGTCCCTATCATAATCGTATTGTAAACCTGGTTATCACGGGGGTCGGTTAACGGTTGTCCGCAGTTCCATCTGTCCGTTTATTCACCTTCCTGGGCAGATGCGACTGTGATAAATGTCCAGAATCCTGATAATAAAATGGCAAAGGTTTTCATAGTAGGGATATTAATGCGTAGATCAGGGATTCACTGATCCTTTTTCCTGTAAAAGTGCGCCATGGATAAGTTAAACATTCAAATATATAATATTTTATGTCGCAAATTCATAAATTATAACCTTATCGCGGATAAAATCTCTAATTTTGAATGTTCCAGATAATATGGGGGCTTACATATCACCTTTGACATTAAGGAGAGAACCAAAGAAAATAATAGAGTTAAGCTAGTGAAAAATGCGATTCTTTCAAAAATGCACAAATGGTAAATATAAATGCAAATCATTGGAAGTCAAAGAAAATATTTCTGTGTTAAGTTATTTAATAGAATGAACAGCTGGTTTTTGCTATCTATTTCATTTTAATTTATTAAAATGTAGGTTTAATGAAAAATTTGTTATATTAATAATGTCAATTTTGATTAGTTTTTAATCACAATAATTCATTACCAATGAGTTTAAATACAAACCTTAAAGGAAGGGTACGCAATATAAATCTACCCAAGTCTAATATTTTATTTCCGTTATTTGAGACTGTTGTCAATTCAATTCATGCCATTGATGAAAAAATTGATATGGACAATCATTTTAAAATATCAGATGGAGATATTAAGATAAAAATCATCAGGTCGTCCCAATTAATAACGACTAAGGAAAAATCTGAAATAATAGGTTTTGAAATTATTGACAATGGTATCGGATTTAATAAAATCAATTACAATTCATTCCAGACACTTGATACAGAATATAAATTAAATTTAGGAGGAAAAGGTGTTGGACGACTTTTGTGGTTAAAGGCCTTTTCAAAAGTATCCATAAACAGTTATTATCAAGAAAATAAAGTGATATATAACAGAATGTTTAATTTTACTATTGCACAAGATATTCATAATGAAAAAAATGAAAAAGTCTCAGTCTCAGGAGATTTAAGAACTTCTGTTACATTATTGAACCTATTAGATGGCTATAAAGATTACCTACCTAAGAGTATTAATGCAATTGCAAACGCTCTGTTTGAACATTGTCTCTGGTATTTTTTAAGAGAAGGAGGTGTTTACTACTCCCCATTCTTTAGACCACGATTTTGCTTTTCTTAATTGAATTTAATAACTCTTTTTGTATTGATACGAGGAATAATTTTACAGCTTAGATAGTTTTTGAACATAAATACGCTTACCATCAGAAATTTTTATCAAGTACAAACCGCATTTTATGTTTGAAATATCAATAATATTTTGTACGCAGTGTATTTCTTTTGATAATAGTAATTTCCCAACCATGTCATAAATTTCAACTTTCGATGAAGGGAGTTTACTGCTAATTGTGAGTAAATTAAAAGCAGGATTTGGGAAAATAGAAAATGTTTGATCATTTAAATTCTCTATTCCTTCAGGTTTTTCCCAATCGACCTGGTAATTAATTGTCTTAACGACATCAGTAATTTCTGTTGAAAGCAAAGGACCTGTCGTAACCCAGGGTCTATATTGTAAGTAAATAGTATAATTTCTTAAGCCCGTATCTATACTTGATAAAGGAATACTTATAGTATCAATAATATTTGTACCACCTATAATATTTTTTGTAAAAACTACCGATGTATCAACCTTAATTTGAAAAAAACCATTTTTAGAAAAGACCACACTAGGAAGTAATTTCAAAGTAAAAGGTGTATTAATATTAGCAGTTGGAAGGATTGAAGGAAAGGATTGAACTGAAGTCAAAGTAGATATTGCTTTAGTACTATCTATAATGAAATCATTATCAGAATATTCAATATTGGAATTTAAAGAAACAATATCATTGTTCTTAATCAATTTCAGTTCGCTATGAAAACATGTCGCAGTGTCAATCATATGAAATGTAAACATGTTGCCATTGATTGGATAAGAAAATTCATTATCTACCAAATCAAAATCAATAATGGTTGTTCCTTGTAGATCTTTATTACCAGAATGGTCAACTTCATAAATATCATTAGTTACTTGAGGTGGCGTGGCTTGAATTGTCATGTCACCCTGGTTTTTAAGTTTATATGAATTGTACTTAAATCCAATTAATGAGTTCAAATTAACAACTGGTTGATTATTATAATTCCAAACAGTTACACCTAAAATATTATCAGCATTTGATTTACAAATAGGAAACTGATTCGCATCATTCTCAAAATAGTAATTGCAATCAATAGTGCCACTTGCATAATTTAATCGATGTTGTAAAATATCCATCCATAAGACATCATTTTCTGACATGTGACTTTCAATAGTAATTACATTATCAAATAATAGAGGAAAAAGCGTAAGAGCATATAAGGTTCCAACACCTGCAGCTGCTATACATACCTGACCACCTGTAACTACACAATATGGTAATATATATATGAGACTTGCCGCTACTGGTTCTAAGGCAGTATTTAAAATACCAATGACCGTTTTTAGTGAAACTCCATCTCGAGATAGCAAAATTGTATTTACTGCCTCACCCGCATAATGACCGAGCAAAAGCTCTCCTGCATTAAACAAAAGGTTTGAAAGATCTAAATGTAATTCAGGAGGTATAGGCATAAATGAAGTTGTCGGGGGCTTGGAGGTTGTGAATAGCGATTTGGTATAAGGGTCATATCTAATATTGAAGTGTGAATTAGGTATTTCACAAGAATTATTTGGAATCACATCAAATTTATAGACAAGCATGTTTTTCTCAGTCAGCGAATTTTGAATATCCATATTTTTAGATTGAATAATAAGTTCCAGTGAATTACTTGTGAGGACTACACAGCTATAATTATTCAAGTTAATCGACCCGCTGTTAATTCCATTTACGTCACAAACCTGATAATTAATATTTTGAGTATCTAAAATATTTTCAAATGGAAGATAATACCCTGGATTATTAGGATCAGGAACAATATCTGTAACAATCAGAATAGGTAAATAATAAGGAATGTAAGTACAACTTTCAGTTTTTGTATTGTTTACTGTGAGTGTTACTGTACTAGATGAACAAGACGTCCAACCGACAATACTTTTATAATTTACTGTGTGGGAGCCAACCGATAAATTGCAAAGAATGATACCACTATTTTGCCAAGGACCACCATCAATGTTCCATTGAGCTCCAGCACTCAATGCAGCAGCAGGACCTATAACAACATTTATACAACAGCTTGATGAATTTTGTACATAAGGAGGAGCGGGACATAAACATGTAGTATTGTTAGAAGTTATATTAACCGTTGAGGGTGCTGGGGCTGTCCATCCAGATACCGTTTTGTAATAAACCGTATGAGAACCGACAGTTAGATCAGAAACGGTTTGCAGGTCATTATTCCATGGACCATAATCGACGTTCCACTCTGCACCCGCAGCAACAGCCCCATCAGGGTTTAAATCTACTGTGAGTGAACCTGTTTGTGAACTTTGCGTATAAGGTGGAGCAGGACAAAGACAAACTGTGTTATAGGCTACAATGGTTACAGTTGATGGAGGAGGAGCACTCCAACCGGTAATTGCTTTAAAATATACCATATGGGTACCCGCTGAAAGACCTGATAAGATTTCAAGATCGTTCATCCATGAACCATTATCGACATTCCACTGTGCACCCGCTGCTACCGCACCATCAGGGTTAAGATCAACCTGTAAGGAACCAGTTTGAGCATTTTGCGTATATGGTGGGGCTGGACATAAACAATATATATTGTTTGCCGTGATATTGACTGAAGAGGGCAGTGGAGCTGTCCAACCAGTAATACCTTTAAAATAAACTGTATGGGAACCAACCATAAGGCCAGATAAAGTTTCAAGATCATTCTTCCATGGACCATTATCGACATTCCATTGGGCTCCTGCGGCGACTGCGGCATCAGGATTTAAATCAACTTGTAAAGAACCTGTCTGAGGATTTTGTACGTAAGGTGGAGCCGGACATAAACAGGTCGTATTATTAGCTGTAATATTAACTGTTGAAGGTGGTGAGGGAGCGGTCCATCCAGAAATATCCTTATAATAGACAGTATGTGAACCGATTACGAGACCCGACACAGTTTCAAGATCATTCTTCCAGGGACCATTATCTACATTCCACTGTGCTCCTGCAGCAACGGCAGCATCAGGATTTAAATCTACCTGTAAGGAACCTGTCTGCGAATTTTGTGTATAAGGTGGAGCCGGACATAAACATGTAACGTTGTTAGCAGTAATGTTTACTGACGATGGTGAAGGGGCACTCCAACCAGAAATTGCTTTATAATAAACTGTATGAGAACCAACAGATAATCCTGAAACAATTTCAAGATCATTCTTCCAGGGTCCATTATCAACATTCCATTGGGCTCCTGCGGCAACAGCTGCATCAGGGTTTAAATCTACCTGGAGTGAGCCTGTTTGAGAGCCTTGAGTATAAGGTGGGGCAGGACATAAGCAATATGTATTGTTAGCTGTGATGTTGACTGTTGATGGAGATGGAGCTGTCCAACCAGAAATTGATTTATAATAAACAGTATGAGATCCGGCAGACAAGTTAAAAACAGTTTCAAGGTCATTTTTCCATGAACCATTATCAACATTCCATTGCGCACCTGCAGCAACCGCAGCATCAGGGTTTAAATCTACCTGAAGAGATCCTGTTTGTGAACTTTGTGTATAAGGTGGAGCAGGACATAAACATGTTGTATTATTTGCAGTAATATTGACTAACGAGGGTGAGGGTGCAGCCCATCCTGTAATAGCTTTAAAATATACTGTATGATTGCCGAGAGAAAGACCCGAAACAATTTCAAGGTCATTCTTCCATGGACCATTATCGACATTCCATTGAGCTCCTGCAGCGACTGCGGCATCAGGGTTTAAATCAACTTGCAAAGACCCAGTTTGAGGAATTTGTACATATGGAGGCGCTGGACATAAGCAAGTTGTATTCCCACCTGTTATATTTACTGTTGATGGCGGAGGTGCTGTCCAACCAGAGATTGTCTTATAATAAACCGTATGGGAACCTACAGATAAACCAGTAACAATTTCAAGATCATTTTTCCAGGGCCCATTGTCAACGTTCCATTGTGCACCTGCAGCAACTGCTGCATCAGGGTTTAAGTCAACTTGTAAAGAGCCAGTATTTGCTGTAATGATTATAGTTTTTGCTTCAGACGTAAGACATGAACATCCATATGTTGCGTATCCACATGATGACGCTGAAGATTGAACATAAGCCCAAATTTTATATGTACCGGGAGTCGCAGAGTTTGAGATGAATATATTTGTAGAGAAATTACCTGCCATAGATGCACATGCTGTATTATAACCAATCTGACCAGAAGTACTACAGGCATTAGGAGCAACATAGACATCAACTTGCTGTATTTTACTCGTACCAGTATTATTGTAGATGTTTACTGTCCCAGATATTGAAATAGTACTTCCAGCAGTGGCACTTGCTGGCCATGAAGAAATAGTGACACATTGTGCAAAAGCTGTGATGCTAAAAACAATTTGGATAATTATTCCAGTCAAGGTTAAAGTGAAATGTTTTTTCATGATATACCTCCAGATAAAAAAATCCTTGTATTAACTGTCATAATAAATGAATAACAGCCAAACGAAATTTAATTATTTAAAATAATAATTCTATAAACTTTTGTAGACAATCCAAATGAAATCTTTAACAGATAAACACCTGGTTTTAATTTTGACTCAATTATGTTCGCTTCATAAATACCTGGGTCAAATGAATTATTACAAAACACTTTATAAAGTCGGCCAAATACATCGAATAAACCAATGTATAAATGTTCTGTGCTTGAAATTTCAACCTTGACTTTGAAATTACCATTAGAAGGATTTGGATATACAGTAATAGGAATTTCATTTAATGGAGGAAACCCTGTTGCATCATTCGTTGTAAATGAAAATGTAGCGGAAAAGGTATATCCAATATTATTATAAGATCTTACTTTCCAAAAATATGTTTGAAAAGGAACTAGTATCCCGGATTGAATGAAATATTGTGGTGAGACAAGTCCAAAAGTATCAACAATTAGATGAATAAAGTTTGAATCATCGGATAGAAGAAAATGATAATAGGTTGCACCAAGTGAGTTCTCCCATAAAAAGTTAAATGACAATGGTATACTTGTTGATTGATCAGGTGGATAAAGCAGATTAAATGGTTCAGGGGGTAAAGTATATTCAAAATTAGCTACTAGAGACCGATTACTAGTAACTGTAAACGAATAACTTGTAGAAATACTTACAATAGTTCCATTTTCGGTCCAATTTACAAATTGCCAATTAGGGTTTGATGTTGCAACCACTGTCGCAGTATACCCATATATATAGGTACCACCACCAGAAGTCGAACCCCCGGGTGCAGGATAAGAAGAAGTTTGAATAAGAAAAGTACCTGTTTGCGTAAAATTTGCATCCAGGTAACGATTAGAAGTAACGGGAAATGAATAAGTCGGATAAGTACTCACAACAATACCATTTTCAGTCCAATTGACAAAATCCCAACCTGTATTCGGTGTAGCAACGACAGTATCGATCTGACCATAATAATAAGTACCACCCCCAGATGTTGAACCACCGGAATCTGGAACTGGAGTTGTTGTAATTTGATAAGGGATTTGAGAAAAATTAGCTACTAGCGTTCGATTAGAAGTAACTATAAATGTATAAGATAAGCTATCGCTTACAATATTGCCATTTTCTTTCCAATTATCAAAATTCCAACCTGTATTTGAAGTCGCTATAACAGTTGCCGTCTGACCATAAGTATATGTTCCACCGCCAGATGTCGCGCCACCTGATGTTGGATTTGAACTAGTTGTGATTTGAAAAGTCTGTTGTGAAAAATTAGCTTCAAGCGTTCGATTAGAAGTAACAGTAAATGAATATGAAGAGTCTGTGCTTACTACATTACCATTTTCTTTCCAATTATCAAAATTCCAACCTGTATTTGAAGTCGCTATAACAGTTGCCGTCTGACCATAAGTATATGTTCCACCGCCAGATGTCGTGCCACCTGATGTTGGATTTGAACTAGTTGTGATTTGAAAAGTCTGTTGTGAAAAATTAGCTTCAAGCGTTCGATTAGAAGTAACTATAAATGTATAAGATGAGCTATCGCTTACAATATTGCCATTTTCTTTCCAATTATCAAAACTCCAACCAATATATGGAGTTGCAATCACAGTAGCTGATTGCCCAGCAAGATAAGTACCTCCTCCTGTTGTTGTGCCACCTGAGGTGGGATTGGATGAGGTAGTGATTAGATATTGTTGAATTGTTGTAAAATTCCATATTGCTGACCATGGGCTGGTATCGATGGAATTTGTGGCATTTACCCTCCAATAGTATAAAGCTCCATAAGATAATATTCCACCAGGAATAGTATAAGAAGATGTTGTTAAATTACTTACATCCACAATAGTAGAAGAAAAGGAACTGCTGACTGAGACTTGAACTCGGTAACTAGAAGCAGTACTTACATCATTCCAATCAAGAGTAGGGGTTACTGAAATACCTGTCGAGTTATTTGGAGGAGAAATGAGGGTCGGTGCTACAGGAGGATTAGTAGGTGCAATATTTAGAGATATATTTGGTCGATAATAAGAGTTGTGCGTATAACCCTGAGAATTAGTCAAATCACAACCAGCGCCATTATCGATATACTTATGATAAACCATTAAATCACTTGTAATAGATCCCTTAACAGTATTTGAAGTTCCCCAGTACCCATTTGGATTATCAAAACATATCTCTACTAGTAGGTTATTTGTTCCATTCCAATTAAATGGAGTAGTCAGAGTTATATATTGCCATCCAGTTCCTGGTACCGTATAAGTTTGGGCATATACCGTTGTCCAGCCTGTCATTACTAAACTTGTTAGGTTTGTTAAAGTCGTATGTTGCATCTTAATTTGGAAACCATTCATAGTCGGCCAGTTTGATGACCTATAATGAACATTTAGCCCTACAATGGTGATATTTCCAGGAAATCCACCTGCATTGTTTATTTCACTTGCAGTATATAAAATATCACATTTTGAATCTGTATACATAGTAAAATAAGGCCAATCAACTATCTCAGTGCCTGTTCCAACAATTATTTCATTTAAAGGATTCTGTGGATTTTGCAAATAATTATTTATTCTGCTATCTGCTGAAGAAATATTCATTTCATCTTGAGAAAAAGAAATGAACCCTATTATAATTGAAAAAATAACTAATCCTAATTTTTTCATATTCATATCCCCCATGTTGAATTTGAAAACTACGAAAGAACCTGTAAAGATAGGAAAAAAAGCCTTTAAAAGCAAATTGCCCTTTACTACTTCATTGAGTAGTAGTAAGTGTCATTGTCAGTGCACACAGTGCCATCCTTGAATGTGTAAACTGTTCTGAAATCAATTCTCTTTTTGTTTTCAAGTTCTTCAATAAAGACCTTTCCTGTGTCTTTCAGTGTCTTCTGAAGTCTCTGAACTAAAATGACCAATTCCGGACTGTCTTGAATTTCAATAGTCGTCATAGCTTTAAGTTTGGACAAAAAATAAAACAGATGAGTCTGGAAGCCTTGATTGCCAAAAGTTACAGAGCGTTGGAGGATTGAACATAACGCTGACTTATCGGACGAAGCATAAGTTTTGGCTTGTGGGTAGGACTTTGTTCGATAAGACCACGTTATGTGTCATTCCTGACAGGAGGGCTCACAATTTTTTTCTGTCCGGCAAAAAAGCATGTTTAATTTTAGCTGAAAAAAGCATCCCACTGGGCCGGTAACGGAGTCCCGTTAGCCAAAAGGACCGTAACGGGCTTGTGGAGGCGGGTATTTTATATTAAACGAACTTGGAATAATAGAAATGATTCATTACCAATTGATCTGAGGCACTTTAATATCCAGTCATTAAATTTCTTTTACAGTTTTGCCTGTTGAAAACTAATTTTGATAAAAAGTTTGATCCTTATTATCTTCTTGATAATCTTTGCTTTATAACGTAATTTTAAAGTGTTTTTTTTGCTGACCAGACCAAAAATGTTATCAATAATTGTTGAAAAATATCACTTATTCGTAATAAAGCACTATAAATCAATAGTATAAAAATTTTCAACCCCCCGATGTTGAAAAGTTCATGTATACAAATGCTTGATTCCCTTATATCTTTGTAGTTGACGTTCTTTAATACAAAAAGGACTGTTTTTCAGTCCTTTTAGATGCAAATATTTGAGGCGTCTGCTCGATAGTTTAAGTGGATAAAACGACGCGGGCTAAACGTCAGTTGAGGGTTCGAATCCCTCTCGAGCAACAGATCAAAATTAAGGCAGATTTACATGAAAATTGCAAATCTGCCTTTTTTTTGTTTTGAACAGTACCCGTAATGCTTATCAATCGTTAGTTATAGAGGACTTTTATTTTTTTTTGTTAATACGATTCATACACATTTATTTCATTCCCCCCATACCCTCGCAATCCGGTCTTTAATCTTTTGCTCGAAAAGTGCTATAAGTTGTTTATTAGATTTTACAATCTTTTGCTCTTGCTCTATCTTAATTATTAATTTTTTTTGAATCTCAATTTCCGGTAATGGAATTGCTATTTTTTGGATGGCTTTTGAATTGAATTGCGGTTGACCCCCACCTGTCATAAGATTAGCTTTTTGCTTATTATACTGATCAGAAAGAGTAAAGATCCAATAATATTCGGGGCAGATTTTATTCCGGTCAAAATCAAGTTTTATCAAAAATGATGCATAAACAGCTTGAAAAGATTCTTTAAACAATAGGGTTTTACCATAAGTGGCTCCAGTTCGTGCAACTACCAAATCATCTTCTTTCAATAAATACTTTTTGGCCTCGTTATTGAGGTTTATGTATTTAATGTCATTATTCCTCAATTCACCATTTTCATCAATGTCGGTTATTCGGATGAACCTTGCATCTCCTTCATCTCGAGCAGTATCAGTATATCCATATGTTAATTGACACACTTCCCCCAATTCCACCACAGGCCACTCCGGATCAACGTCAATCCTTGGTTTCCAATTCTCCACCACCTGCCTGGCTCCATCAATGATTTTCTGATATCCCTCTATCTCGCCGACAATCTCATGTTGAAAGGAGAGCGGTGGAAGAGGAATTCTAAAAACGGAGAAGTTCGAAAAATTCAAGTTTCGTATATTAGCACCAACAGTGGTTTCAACAAGGAATTTTCGAAATTTTTCATTTTTAAGTTGGAAAAAAAGATATTTTGCGTCAATCGCACCTTTTGAACGTATTACTCCCATAAATCCCCCAAAGTAATATGAAGTGTCCTCAAAAGAATAACCAACTTTTCCAATGTGTTCAGCACTGCCACTTGCTGTACATATTAGAATATCACCTTTAAGCAGTTTCTGTGAATCCTTAAAAACCAATTTACTTGAAACACGTTTTAAATCTGAAAAAATAATTTTCCCTGAAGAAATTTCGATATTGTTTGCTCTAAGAACTATTTTGCTATCTTCTTCCTCTGATTCATTTTTTTTTGAATATGTTACGCCTCGCAGAAAATCGATAACACTGCCAAGTTCTATCATTGGCCATGTCTGTAAACCTTTTCTTTCAACAATTAAATACCTCTCCCCACTCAAATTATAATCCCCATTAACAGCAACTTTGGTCTTTTCAGCAACCGTAAATCCCGGAAACTGATCGGCATCAAATGGTTCTCCTTTTAACATGCTCTCTTTATACCTGACAATATTCCTGAAGGCTTCCGGCATGTCGTTCTGTTTGATCGGCCTTCGCTGTGCGCCAAGATCAAAGCCATCGTTGTTAATCTTCACGAAGAGAATCTTATCCGTCTTCTTTGCCAAGGTCCGGTCAAGCCAAAGAATAGAGGTTTTAACCCCGCTGTATGGATTGAAAACACCTGCAGGTAATGAGATCACCCCGACAAGGTAATTTTCCTCCACCAACATCTTCCGCAAGGTTTTATATGCTGTTCCGGATTGAAAGATGATGCCCTCCGGTACAATGATAGCAGCCTTACCTGTTGGGGTAAGGTGCTCGGCCATGTAGTCCACAAATAATACTTCACTGCGGCTGCTTGTCACTGAGAACCTTTTGTGTGGCCTGATGCCTCCCTTCGGTGACATGAACGGCGGATTGGCCAGAATTACATCCGAATATTCGTTCCAGCGCTCTTCACTGGTCAGGGTGTCGTATTCAAAGATGTGCGGGTCAGTAAATCCATGAAGATAAAGATTCACAAGGGAAAGGCGCACCATATCCGGTGAAATATCGTATCCACGGATATTGTTCATCAACCTTGTGCGTTCATCCGGTGTCAGTTTATCTCCTTTGTACTTCTTCCCGTTGACTGCTCCAAGTTCTTCCAGACGAATACCATGCATCTCGAATGCCGCCGGATCATTTTCAGGATCATAATTGGAAGAATTATTCTTCAGAATATGCTTATATGATGAAATTAAAAATCCGGCCGTACCGCAAGCCGGGTCGAGAATACTTTCATGCTTTTGTGGTTCAATGATCGCTACCATGAAGTCAATGATATGCCTTGGCGTACGGAATTGTCCGGCATCTCCCTGGCTACCCAAAACCGATAGCAGGTATTCAAAGGCATCACCAAGTTTCTCACTATGATCATAAGTAAAATCATTGATTGTTTTCAGGAACGCCTTCAGCGTTTCCGGATCACGGTATGGCAGGTATGCGTTTTTGAAAATATCCCGGAACAACTGAGGAACGTTGGGGTTCTGATTCATCTTCAGAATTGATTCGCTATATAAGTTCAGCACATCATAACCTCCCAGTGATCGGTCCATTAATTTATGCCAGGCATACCGGGAATATTCACCAATGAAGTATTTCCTCTCCCCGCCCATTTCCTCTGATTCACTGTCCATATCATCCATGAACTTGTAGATAAGGGCTATAGTGATTTGTTCAACCTGGCTTTTGGGGTCGGGTACTTTACCGACGAGAATATCTCTCGCCGCATCAATCCTGCGTCTTGTTTCGATGTCCAGCATGTTTACATAAAATTATTCAATGGCACATAGTCCTTGATATATTCCGGGATAAGCATTCGCCATTCCGTCCCAACCGCTTTAAAATCAGACATCGAAAAAGTAGGGTTTACATTCAGGTCAGTGTATTGTTTACTATCGATGATCTCTCTTACTTTTTGATCAGTGATATAGGCTTTGAAATAATATTTCAGAGCAATGATATCGTCTCTTTCATCCGGCTTGCAAACAGAAAGGAATTTTTCGAACTCCTCTTCGAGCAATTCATCCTTCGATTTGAAGTAGGGGATCAGGTCAAAAATCCGTTCAATAATTTCCCGAAGGCTAATACGGCGATCCACATTGACCGCTTTTCGTAATTTTTCTAAAGTATAAAACTCTTCCGGCTTGTTCATAATCTCCTTGCCCACGTAATCGATCACCACATCCCATAAGCCCTCCTGGACATGATCGGCAACCACCGGGTCGTTCTGGATACGTTCCTGAAACTTTTCAAAGAACATCCGGTCGATCTTCATCCCTTCGAGACCAATTAGCTTTTCATGAAATGTCTTAACCTTGTCCGGATCAAAGGTTTCATATTCTTTTATCCTTCTTGGACCTGGTCCAGGATCAATGGCAGTTCCTGTTCCTACCGGTGGAAGTTTCAGGATCTCATCGTAATTGAATTTCTCTTCGAAATATTCGCAGTTTGCAAAGAAGTCGAACAACTTGAACGTCTTCTTCCGTTCATCCTTGTGTTCTTCTTTGTCCTGATGGTTGATCAACATTTTTGCAAATGACCATGTGCGGGTTCCCCTTCCTTTGATCTGGATAAAATCAGTTGGAGAGAAGATTGGCCTCATCAGGCAGATATTCAGCATGTCCTGACAATCATAACCGGTGGTCATCATGCCAACGGTACAACACACCCTGGATTTACTTGTCAGGTATGACGGAAGAAAATTTCCATTGCCGTTAAGGTTATTGTTTCTATCACTGAAATTGATGGTCATTTGTTGGGCACCAGGAATAAACGAAGTCACCTGAACGGCAAAATCAGAGTTGTATTTTCCGGGAAATAACTGATCAGCCATCTCGTTCAGGATTTGAGTGATCTTCGCTGCATGGTTCTGGCTCACACAAAAAATTATAGCCTTTCCTACTTCACCACTGATCGGGTCGAGCAAAGCGTTTTCAAGGAAAGTCCTGCAAAAGACAGTATTGGTTTTTTCTGAGAAGAATTTTTTTTCAAAATCCCGATGTCGGAAAGTTTCTTCCTCTACCTCACCTTCATCAACGATATCCATTACTGAATAACCGTCATCTGAAAGCAACTGTGTAGTTATTTCAGTACGGGCATCAATTACAGTGGGACTAATCAGAAAACCTTCCTTCACACCATCCAGAAGACTATAACGGTAAGTTGGCTGACCTTTTTCACAGCCAAAAGTTTTGTATGTATCCAAAAGATTACGACGTTCAATCTCACGAGGATCCACGGTTTTGATTTCCGAATCGAATTTTTTCAGGTAATCTTTTGGCGTGGCGGTCAGTCCAAGTTTATAACCGACGAAATATTCAAAGACAGCCCGGGCATTTCCACCGATTGAACGGTGTGCTTCATCGGAAATAACCAGGTCAAAATCTGTCGGGGAAAACAACCGGCGGAACTTATTATCAAAAAGTAACGACTGAACGGTTGTCACAACGATCTCTGCTTTCTTCCAATCATCATGACTCTCTTTGTAAATGACCGTTTTAAAATCGTTTTTCAGGTATTGGACGAATGATTTTAGTGCCTGGGATTCCAATTCCAGCCGGTCGACCAGGAACAACGCACGGTGGGCATTACCGGTACGAAGGAATAGTTTGCATACCGCAGCAGCAACCAATGTTTTTCCGGTTCCGGTAGCCATCTCGAACAGGAAACGGTCACTGCCATGTTTCACAGCATCCTGAAGGTATTTAACCGCTTTGATTTGATAGTTCCTGAGAAATCTTACCCCTGTCCTATCCAAAAACTCACCGCGGGTTTGGTCGTTGATAAATTGCGGGTCGGTTGCATATCCCGGATATTGAGTTTTTGCGATGTAATCCTCTTCGACCGGCTCGTTGATCAGTTTGCCGGTATCCGGAATAATCCTTTTGAACCCTTCCACTGAAGAAGGATCAGGATATTTGGTGATGATATATGGGTTGCCACGCTCCAGGTCCCAGAAGTAATGCAGGTTACCGTTGGAAAGGATCACGAAGCGGCAATTCTCTGCCCGGGCATATTTCCTGGCCTGTTCTTTGCCAATGAGTGGGTTTTTATCTTCTGCTTTAGCTTCCAGTACAATCAGCGGATGCCCTTTCTCATTCAACAGGAGAAAATCAATGAAACCATTGTTGGTCTTTTCAAAATCATCTCCCCATTCGTTGATCATCTTTTCCGTAATTCGGATATGGTTTTCAAAGACAACATTAGCCTTTCCATCCGGTACATCTAACAACCGCCATCCGGATTCTTCCAGAAGTTTATTGATTTTTATACGGGCTTTGGCTTCTTTTTGGGGCATGCGGATAAACAAATTGCGGAAATAAACATTAACTCAAACTTGAATCTGCTGAGAATTCAAATTTAGTAATTTATCAGGAAGGTGAGATGATTTATTAGAGGAATATAATAAACATCATGTACGATGGACGATCGAACAGGGACGATTTTGCAAATGATATTCGAAAAAACGATACTCGAAACATGATATTCGAAGTATTGAAACCTCAGAATATACTACAGGAACCTTTTTTTCGCAAAAGCCCTTCCCGAGCCGGATTTAAGATATTTTTCGAAGAAGAATGCCTTATATTTATCAGTAAATGCTATATAAATGATCAATTCCACGGGGCGTCTTGATTTTGTAGATTCTACCTGTCCGTTCTGATGCTTGGATATCCGTTCTTTAAGGTTGGAGGTGCATCCTGTATAATGCTTGCCGTCAACGCATTTGAGAATATAGACGTACCACATAATTTCTGATTTTGATATTAGACCATCATCCTGTTCCGGGTTATCTGAACGAGGAATTAATTAAATCAATGAAAAAAGTGGTTGGGAGGGAATATTTGCCCGCCTTCGTGTTGCTGACGCAACACTTCGGCGGTTAATGTGGACCGCGTCCGCTTCGCCTTCGCGTAGCTTCAGCGAAGCGAGGCCGAAGCCCGCTTATTTCAAATAGCAAAATTAATTAACAACTGTACAAAGCCCGCCTTCGTACCCGCCGTTGGCGGGTCACTTCGGCGGGCGAAGGTGGAGCTGGAGGGAGTCGAACCCTCGTCCAAACAGATAGCAGAGGTGCTTTCTACGCGCTTAGCCGTTTGTTGGTTGTCGGACAAGGCCCGGAGAACGGCACCCAAACCTCATCGTATCCCCTTAATCTCGTCGCGCCAGCAGGGAAATGGCACAACCAGCCTAAAATTGCGAGCGCCCTGTAATCCGGCCGGAATCAGGCATCTCCACCGGCAGAACGTCCCGTCCCGAAACCTTGTTCCGGGATGAAGCCACCTCTATTTTACCAGATTAGGCAGCGAGAGCGAAGTTATTTTCGCCACTTGGAATTTTGCAGATGATATTTACGAGCATATCTGCAAGGCTCGGCGTGCTTACACAACCACTTACCCGCTGTCAAAACCGGTCAGCCCCGAAGAGGGTGTGGGTTTGAGTGTGCATGTGAAGTGTGAGTGTGAATTATTCATTGCAAAAAGTGTGCAAAGATAACTATTTTGGATGATTTCATTCAAAGCTAAGTTCACGACTGATTCCAATGGCTTGAAAGAACATGCATACAGCGGAAAAATTGCAATTCCTCCAGGGAAAATCAGGCGCTTTAAAATGACTTTATAGTATCAATTTGGTTTTCAATATTATAGCAATGTCCTTTTTATCAATTGTTAACAAATAAATAACGCAAAAACATTCTATAATTGGCAGATTTTGATCTTCTTTGCAAGAGGAATTTTTAAATATAAATAATCCATTCTATGAAAAACATTTACAGAACCCTAAGCCTTTTGGCAATTTTTACGACATTACTTTCCCTCACGGGTTTATCCCAGAATGCCTGGATCAATGAGATCCATTATGACAATGCCAGCACAGATGCCGACGAGTTCATCGAAGTCGTGATTCAGAATCCCGGTAGTTACAACCTGGCTGATTTCGCCGTCGTGCTTTATAATGGAAATAACGGAGCGTCATACGATACAAGGACCCTTGATGTTTTTACTGTTGGAGCCAACAGCGGCAATTACACTTTCTATTATTTCAACTACACGCTGAATGGCGCCAGTATCCAGAATGGTTCTCCTGACGGGATGGCGCTGAGTTACCAGAGCGTACTCATTGGAGGCCAGTGGTTAAGTTATGAAGGAACATTTATGGCTGTTGACGGCCCCGCTTCAGGCTTGACATCCGTTAGCATCGGGGTTGAAGAAGGTTCTACTACTCCTGTAGGTCAGTCGCTACAGCTTTCAGGCACCGGATCGGGTTACAGTGAGTTTACCTGGCAGGCCCCTGCCACCGCTACTCCGGGCCAGCTCAATAATGGACAATCGCTTGGCGGAACCATTTACCCGGAACCAACAAATTACCCAATGGACTTTGTTGCCGATGCAGATGGGCTGGTGGTGGACCTGACATGGACCGATGCGGTCGGTGGCCAGTTACCCCAGAAATACCTTATAAAAGCCAGTGACCAGGATAACATTGCAGCCCCTGTCGACGGTACCCAGGAAACCGACGATCCTGATCTGTCGGACGGCATCGGTATACTGAATGTCCCATATGGTGACCAGGCCTGTACTTTTTTCCGCCTTAATGGTGAAACAACTTACTATTTTAAAATATATCCCTATACCAACTCCGGTTCAAACATCAACTATAAAACAGACGGAACGGTCCCCTCAGCTCAGGATTTAACAATTTATGAGATCATGGGACAGGATTTTGAGACCAATTCATTTGGTGACTGGGACACTATTAGTGTTTCCAGTGACAAAAAATGGGCTGTTGTCAACTTCGGCGGGGCTTACCAGACAACCTATTTCGCCCAGATGAACGGATTCCAGGAAGACGTGCCAAGCAACGACTGGCTCATCTCCCCTTCCCTCAACTTAAATAATTTCGACAATGAAGTAATGGTTTTCCAGACAGCCTGGAAATTTGGCAATACGGATAGTGAATTAAAATTAAAATATTCCACAAACTACACCGGTGGTGACCCGACACAGGCATCATGGACAGAGTTTAGTTTCGAAAAGGCCGAAAACGCCGACACATGGTTATCATCCGAAGATATTGATCTCTCCGGGATAACAGGGGCCAACGTGTACATTGCTTTTCAATATCTCAGCGACGGGGGGCAGCGCAGGTGGAGCGTCGATGAAATAGAGATCACCGGCGAGGCGGTCACATCATTCATTACTGTTACCAGTCCTGCCGGCGGAGAATTCTGGGAGCAGGGAAGCACACATGATATAACCTGGAGCGCGAACAATACGCTTGCCAATGTCCAGATAGAACTGTCTATAAACGCTTCCTCAGGCAGCCCGACCTGGAGCACACTGGCGCCTTCAGTCCCGGCCAGCGCTGGTCTCTGGACCTGGAACATCTCCCCTACCCAGACTCCCAGCAATGACTGCCAGATCAGGATCACCGACTTTGCAGCAGATGCAGTCGGTCTGAGCGGGATATTTTCTATCATTGAGCCTATTTATATTCCCCAGCTGGTTATAACGGAGATCATGTACAATCCGCCTGAATCAGGTAACGATACCCTGGAATTTATTGAATTATTCAACCACGACAATGTCAGCATTGATTTAACAGGGTATTATTTCTCGGACGGAGTTACGTTCACTTTTCCGGCTGCCACCCTTAACCCAGGTGAATACTTTCTGATAGCCGTTGATTCCGTTGCTTTTCAGAGTTTTTACGGCATGATGGCATATCAATTTGGCGGCGCCTTGAGTAACAGCGGGGAACTTTTACTGCTGCGTAACAGTTACGGCATGGTGGTCGACAGTGTCGTGTTTGATGATGTCAGTCCATGGCCGATTGAACCGGATGGTACCGGACCCTCTTTGACATTTTGTGACCCAGGCCTTGATAATGCTTTAGGGGAGAACTGGTCAGTTTCTATTGAATTTGTTGCGATAAATCCAGAGGGAGACACCATTTTCGCCTCACCAGCGGCAGGTTGCTCCTCCTGGCCTGTTGCTGATTTCACAGCCGACAACACTATCGTGCTGACCGGCGGAAGTGTTAATTTCACAGATCTTTCCACCGGCGATCCTGATCAATGGGTCTGGACGTTTATCGGCGGCACTCCGGGTTCTTATGTCGGACAAACGCCACCTCCCATCACTTATAATACCCCAGGGGCTTTTAACGTTATCTTGTATATCTCAAATGTCGCCGGCACTTCTACCGAAGAAAAGATCAATTATATCCAGGTCGGAAATGCTCCTGCAGCTGATTTTTCAGGAACTCCAACAAATTTATACGAAGGCGGGACAGTGAATTTCACAGATCTGTCAACCGGCACCCCCGAATCATGGCTGTGGGAATTTCAGGGTGGAGAGCCGGCTTCATCAACCAGCCAGAGCCCTTCCGGCATCCTCTATGCGGAACCAGGCATATATGATGTTTCTTTGACGGTTACCAATATGTTCGGAACAGATATCGTCCTGAAAGAGAATTACATTGATGTGATGCCCGTTGGATTAAATGAACAGGATGAAGCCATGATCAGGATTTATCCTAATCCGAATGAAGGTAGCTTCCGGTTAATCAACCCTTATAATGAAGAAATGCTCGTTTCCATTTATTCTGTATATGGACAGATGGTGACTGAGATTATGATTAAACCCGGAGATAATTCACTGGCCCTGGCCAATACCTCAAAAGGTACTTATGTGATCCGTTTTAGCAGTAAGAATGGAAAGATCCTGGGAACCGAGCTGATGATAATTTATTAAAGAAATTACCTGATCTTGAGCAAATATTGAAGGCTAATACTACGGGGCGGCTGGATATCTCCCGGCCGTCCCATGTATTCTTTGTTAAAAATATTTTTTGCGAACAAGTTGATCCCCGAAGATGGTGTGACCTGCCATCCTACCCTGAAGTCAAATACAATAGCTCCTTTATTGTTTTCTAACCGGTATTCTTTCAAGCCGGGGAAGAACTCCTGGCCCAGTATCCTCAGTTCAAACGGTTCGTCAATGCGCTCCATAAAGCTTTGGTAAGAAAAAGTAATGCCGGCACTGAAATTTTTAACTATTATTTCGAAATCCCCTTTTGCAGAGTGACGGTAGCGGTATTTCAGGATTTGGGCACCCAAAGAATCCGAAGAAAGATCCAGCGGATTCAAATAGGTATATCCGGCTAAATAGCTGAATCTTGCATTACCCGCCTTGCCCTTACCATTGATGGAAAAATCGATACCGGTGATACGGGCAATTCCGATATTTAATGATTTAAAGCCAAGATTATCCAACGTCGGGATTGTATTGCTGTCAGGCACATAGACACCAAACGTAAACTCCATCATATTTTGGTACTCTGTCCAGAACCCTGCAAAGTCAATAAAACCGCTCCAATTCCCAAGCCGGAATCCCTGCCGGATACCAGTTTCCGCACTCCAGCCGGTTTCAGATCTGAGATCAGGATTCGGGAAAATATTCAGGCTGCCCACGCTGGTGGAAGTGTACTTCTCAGCCATAGAAGGGAACCGGTAACCCTGTCCGAAGGAAGCGCGGATATACGATGCTTTCCCTGCCTGGTAGTTGATGCCGGCCCGTGCGACAGGCCGCGATTCATCATCGGTTTTGTCGAGGGTATAGCGCTCCCATCTCAGTCCAAAGCTAACCGACAGACGATCGAAAAAGCGTTGGTCAAACTGGGTGAATAAAGCGATAGTAGAGCCCTTGTGATCGCCATAAAGTTGTGAATTTCCAAGTGTATAAGATGCAGCGGTACCAATGGTCCAGTGCATTTTATTTCGGAACTGCCGCTGGTACTGGTATTCTCCGTAAAAATAATCAGAGCCATTATTCTTATCCGGATCATCCGGGAAGCTATTGTTGACTCTGTAATAGCGGGTTTTCAGGCTGTGCCTGCCTTCCCGTTTATCAAAATAAGATACATATGGATCAAAATTAAAACGGAAGCCATTGACCGGGGTAACCGCTACCGGGTTCTGGACAAAGGCACCTGAATCGGCATCCGTCCAGATCAAAAAGTCGGATGATTTCTGAAGTTGAATACTAGTATGCAGGCCGGCAGAAAGCCCTTCCACGTTTCCAGGATTAAACCTCAGACCTGCACTAAACCTTCCATAGCGCTGGTAGTTATCAGTCCGGTATCCTTCATCCGTGAATCCATTGATGCCAAGTGTAATATCAAAAGGTCCTGCTTTACGCAGATGCGATATCTTCAATCCTCCGAATAACGGTACCCTGTCCCACCACCAACTGAGTTCCCTGCGGGAAGGCTTCGTAAACAGCCCGCCGGACAGGTTCACGGTGGTTTCGGGAATATCCCCGGGTGTGGCTGTTCTGACATTGATAACACCGTTAAGCGCCGAAGAGCCATAAAGTGCTGATGATGCGCCCTTGATGACTTCCACCTGCCCGATGATCTCCACCGGCAGATAATTCCATTTGACATCATTAATATCACCCGTTAACATGGGGAGATCGTCCATCAACAACATCACCCGGCTGCCGGCGCCGTATGAGTATCCGCTGCCTCCCCGGATATTGGCCTGGCCATCCATTACATCTACGCCGGGAATCATGCGCAACGCATCATCTAACTGTTGGCTGTTCAGATTTTCAATAAATTCAGGTTTGATGACTTCCATCGAAACAGTTACATCCGATAAGCGCTGCTCATATTTGGATGCAGATACTACAGCTGTATTCAACTCTACTATAAGGGGCTGAAGGCGAATGTCACGAAGGATATCCACGCGAGCCTGGGTTTTTATGGTCAACTTTTCCTGCTGATAACCTATAAATCTGAATGTAATAATGTGACTGCCAGGGATTACCGAAACCCGGTAATAGCCTTCCGGATCAGTGGTCCCCCCGCCAATGCTGTCAACCAGTATATTCACCCCGCTGAGAGGTGTTCCGTCTAAAGCATCTGTAACCCGGCCCGAGATCACAACCTGCTGGGCATAAGAAGTTAATGGAAAGATGATTAAAAAGACCTGAATAGAAAATGCGAAACGCATTAACCGGGCAAATTTCTTTTTCACCCCCTTGTAGTTGAGATTTATACTTTTCAACCTTCTAAAAGACAAATTAATCCTTCCGGATCATGATGCCGGTTGATTTGTACCTGGCGGACCGGAAAATATAGAAGTAAGGTCCTTCGGGCAGCATTTGCCCGTTAAAAATCAGAGAATTCTCCCCTCTGATTGCAATAATTTGTTGATCATAAACCCTTTGTCCAAGGATGGAATACACTTCAAAGTCAACCGTACCGATTATCTCCGAATGAAAATCGATTCTTGTGTTGCATTGGAAAGGATTGGGAATGTTTTGACGGACAAACAGGGATGTATTTTCATTTCCTTTGATTCCTGCATCGTCCACGACAACAAGGGTAAGGGAAGTAGAATCTGTGACAGTAGCAACTTTAATTGGAGGCCAGCCCGGGACTACAACGACATAGACATCCACCACAATCCGGAGGGGATAATCACCTGCCAGGACCGGGGCACCCTCCATGAGGACACAATAATATTCTCCGGCGGTGAAAATGCTGTCTATCGTATTGCTTTGCCATGTAATCCCCGCTGGCAAATTGCCAACTTCCATCAATTTCACATGATGGAGTTCTATTTCAGTACTATCCTCCATCAAGTAAATTGCCGGAGGTTTGATGGTAGCCACCTGGCTGTAAAGCTGTCCTATCCTCGCCACGGTAAGGGAGTCGGGGCAAACCTGGCCATTATTTTCGGGATCAGGGCACTGCTCCGGGCTGGCCGGCTCGCATTGCGACCAGGCGGTCATTGCTGCAAAACAAAAAGATAGCAGTAAAAGATAAAAGGTAAGGGGTTTCAGTTTCATAAGGATTGATTATTTGAAATATAAAAGTAATATAAAAATATCAATCCGAAGAAATGAAGGGCTGTCTGAAAAGTGTAAGAACTTTGTTTTTCAAACTTTTAAGACAGCCCCATTAATTTTAATTGCTTTTGAGGTTCTCACCGAGGAATTTTTCCATAGCACGGTAGAAGTCAAAACGGTTTTCCTGGTTGTGGAATCCATGTCCTTCATTATCTTTCACCATATACTCAACAATGATTCCACGTTCCTTAAGCGCTTTTACTACCTGATCAGATTCGTCTTTATTCACCCTCGGATCATTAGCGCCCTGTGCTATGAACAGGGGTGTCTGAATTATACCGGAATTTAATGCCGGTGAAGTTGCCGCCAACTGGATACTATCGGCAACCGGGTTGCCAACCATTTCATACATCATCTGCAGGTAAGGCTCCCAATACGGAGGGATCGTCCTCATGAATGTGAACAGGTTGGAAACCCCGACATAGTCGACAGCCGCAGCATATAATTCCGGCTCTTTTACAATCCCCATCAAGGTTGCATAACCGCCATAGCTTGCACCGTAGATGACAAGGCGTTCAGGATCAGCAATTCCCTTTTCGACGAGCCATTTCGTCCCGTCGGTAACATCATTTTGCATTTCAAGCCCCCATTTCTTGAAGGAAGCTTCCCAGAAACTCTTGCCGTAACCTGTGGATCCCCTGAAGTTCATCTGGAAAACTGCGTAACCGCGATTGGCAAGGAATTGGATCTCAGGGTTAAATCCCCAATTGTCACGAGCCCATGGGCCTCCATGCGGGTTGACAATCACCGGCAATTTTTTGGCAGTCTCCATCGTATAACCCTTTGGTAATGTCAGGTAACCATGGATTGTCAATCCATCGCGTGATTGATAAGTAACCGGGAGCATATCAGCCATTTCCTTTTCATCCAGCCAGGGACTGACATCGGCGATCTTCGTCAGTTTATCCGTTGTCCGGTCAAGAATATAGTAAGCACCCAAAGATTTGTCACTATAAGTGCGCACAATCATCCGGTCTTCTTCATCTGTTACGGCAGAAATCCCTAATTCGTATTGTCCCAGTTCTTTTTTAAGTCTTTCAAAAACCAGGCGGGTTTCCTCATCAAAAAAGTGCCTGTTTCTCTTATCTGAATCATAATTAGCCGTCGTAATTACCTTTCTCTTTCTTGAATAATAAATATTATCGACATCGTATTCCTGGTTTTCATACAAAACTTCAATCTCTTTGCCGTTACGGATATCAAAGATCACCGCAGCAGTCTTATCACGGTTCAGGTTAGAAATTGCATAAACATTCTGGTTATCGAAAGTGAAAAATAAGGGCGACATGGTTTCTTTAAAGCTGGTTGTCAAAACCGGCTTGAACTCATCTTTTTCTGTTTCACGATACAAAACCTGGGAATTTATCCCATCAACGATAGCAGTAGCCGCACGCAATTTGCCTTCATGGTCGAAAACCCACTGCTGAATATTGCCCGGGTTTTCAGCAAGCATTTCCAACTCACCAGTTTTCAGATTCAGACGATAAGGATCGAAAACCTGCGGATTACGCTTGTTCATCCCGATGATCACCAGGTCAGGAAATTCGGGAAGATCGTCGATGATATCCGTTCTTACGCCTTCGAATGGAGTGTAGCAAACCGGGTTTGACCCATCGACATTAACGCCGTAGAGCCTGAAATTTTCATCTCCGCCCTGGTCTTTCAGGTAAAGGATCTGGTTATCATTCGGCCAGAAGTAACCCATGATATCACGATCAGTCTCTGATGTCAGACGGATTGCCGAATCAGCACCAATCTTCTGGATAAAAATATTCATCCGGTCCTGGTAAGGAGCTTTGAATGAGAAATAAGTACCTCCCGGGGAGATCTGGTAACTGGCTTTTTCAGGATTCCTGAAAAAATCTTCTAATGGAATTTGCTTAGCTCTCATTATTGTAGGTAATTGCTGACAACCGGTCAGCATAAAAATTACAACGGCCGACATGGCAGCCATTGTCAGTAAACGGTTTTTTTTCATAGATATTGAAATTTGATTGTTTAATGGCAAAGGTATTTGAATGACTATTTCTTAGCCTGATGAGTTTACCAATGGTAAATCCTGGTTTATAAGATGAACTTATAAATGAAATTCTTATTGTTTAATGAAGTCAATACTTTCGATTGTGAGCAATTAACATGCGCCCAAAAAAAATGTCAGATTATATTGATAATGTTCCCTAATTAGCTAACTTTGTGTCGTGAAAGAAAAATTTAACAGGAGCATATTTTATTACAGGAACTATTACCTTGACTTCTTTGAAACACTAAATCCAGAAGCTAGAAAGAAGTTCAACTGGACGCTGCAACTTATCAGAGATATTAAACAAGTTCCTGAGAAATATTTCAAACACGTGACCGGCACAACCGGACTTTTTGAAATCAGAGTTGAGGTTGGAAGAAATATTTTCCGGGTTTTCAGCTTCTTTGATGAAGGAAGGTTAGTTGTCCTGGTTAACGGGTTTCAAAAGAAAACTCAAAAAACTCCAAAAAAGGAAATTGAATTGGCAGAGAAAATAAAAAAACAATACTTCGATGAAAAAGAATAATAAAAACCTGACTTCATTTGAGGATCATTTAGATAGTCAATATGGCAAACGGGGTTCAGAAACAAGAGAAAAATATGAGCAGCAATTTGAAGCTTTCAAACTCGGAGTCATGATTCAGGAACTTCGTAAAGAACAAGGTCTGACTCAGGAGCAGCTAGCTAAAAAATGTGGCACGACAAAATCATACATTTCTCGTATTGAGAATGATTCGAGTGACATCCGACTTTCAACACTGATGAGAATTATTAGCGAAGGCCTTGGTAGACATTTAAAGCTAAGTGTGGACACCTGAACAAGGAAAAAATGGGCCTCCCCGACGCAAGCACCGAGATATCTGATAAACTGATTGGTTAACCCATCAGTTTAACCCATTAATGTGAGATCATTTCACCGGCCCAATTTACTCTCCATGTCCTGGTATTTCAGGTATGAAGGCTGATCATCCAAAATAAATGCGATTGTCTTTAATGCCTGGATGGTTTCTAATGATGACGGGTCTTCTATAAGCACCTGCTCAAAAAATGGCCTGGCTTTTTCAAAATTTGCCAGTGCTCCTTCCGAAAGTAATTCAAACTGCTTATTATCAGAAGAATTCTGAGCAGTATCGAAAAGGGCTTTCCCTTTGGCGTAATATAATGCTCCCAGGTTAAACAGTACTATAGCGTTGTTTGGATCAACCTGAAGGGCCTTCTGGTAAGTCAGGATAGCTTTATCCTTATCAGATTTCTCCAGCAATGATGCATATCCGATCAATAAATCAATATCTCCGGGGTTTTTAGCCAGTTCTTCCTCAAAAACATGTAAAGCCTCAACATACAGTTCGCTATCACTCAGGTACAAGTCAAGTTTAAGGTTATTGAGGTCCCGTAATGCTAATTGATATTGCTCTTCCATTTGTTGTGCCCTGACAGGCGTCAGCTTATTTTTAAGTGCCAGGAACCTTTCATGTTCACTTTCCAACAAAATTAATCCGCGTTGATTGTCCTGCATGGCAAGCCTGATGCTGTCAGGTTTGTGGAGGGCCGCCAGGCGGTAAAAAACATAGGCCATAAGAAAATCAGGCTCTTCGGGTAGTTTTTCGGTATATAGTTTTTCAGCTTTAGTAAAATATCCGGCCGCCTCCTGCTTTTGACCTTTATCAAGATACACCTGTCCAAGAAGGTCGCATACCAGGTAGGTTTCCCGGATTTCGTGGGCTGAAACAAGATAATCCCCGGCCCTGGCAAGGAGCTTCGGGTCAGTTTTCCCGTTAAAAACCAGGTCATTGTATTCATTTAATGAAGCCAGGCCTTCCCGGAGCAGTGCATGATGAAGATTTTTTATCTCCAGGTCAATCTTCTTCCATTGATCCCCATGATCATAATTCATGCTTTTTTTATAATCCCGGTAAGCGGAAAGCAAGGCATCTATATACAGCTTCTGCGCTTCTTTATCTTCACCGGTATATGATTCATCATATAATCTGACATAAGTCAGTCCACGATAATAGTATGCTTCGGAAAGCATTTCCGGGGTAAGAGAACGGTCCTGACTTACAGTTTGATTGAATAATTCAAGGGCTTTGGAATATGATCCATCCATAAAATAGTCTTTGCCCTGCTGCAATTTCGTTTTCTGGGCCACGACAGGGGTTATCCAGGTTAACCCTGCAATTAATAAAACGACCGTAATGCGGTAAATGCCCATGGATCAAAGTTAACTCTTTAGTTTTCTCCTAAACAATCTGATGATTGATGCCTTGATTTAATTATCGGTTGGATCATCCGGGAATTTGATCCAGTGTGCATATTCATCGCCAAGCCGCCGGAGTGAACGGCTCCAAAGCATAGAAGGAGTAGTTCTTAA
Source organism: Bacteroidales bacterium (assembly GCA_023229505.1). Lineage (NCBI taxonomy): Bacteria > Pseudomonadati > Bacteroidota > Bacteroidia > Bacteroidales > Bacteroidales bacterium. The sequence continues at coordinate 94,849 of JALNZD010000003.1, forward strand.
AAGATCATCAGCCGTGACATTCGAAACAACCCATGAATTTCTTTCCAACTCTTCATCCAGTTGATTAGGTGACCACCCGGAATACCCGATAAAAAACCTGATCTGTGATGGTTTGATCAGCGATAGCTCTATAAGCTCCCTGATCCGCTCAATGTCGCCGCCCCAATAAATTCCCGGGATAATTTCCAGACTGTTCTCCACCTTGTCACCCAGCGTATGAATGAAAAAAAGGCTGTCGCTTTGAACCGGACCGCCAAGATAAACCTTGGAATTAAACTCAGGGAAATCTTTAACTACATCATTGAACCGGGCTTTAATCGGTTTATTGACAATCACTCCGAAAGTACCGTCATCATTATGCTCCGCCAGAAGAATGACTGACCTTTTAAAGAAATAATCCAACAGGAAAGGCTCCGAAATAAGAATTTTTCCCCTTGCCGGTTTAATGTTATTGGTTTTTATTTTCAGAAGATCGTGAATATCTTTCATTTTCTGCGGCACTTTATGGGTTGCCCCCGAATTGATTACTTTTGAATTTTAAAATTACAAAAATAATACCATCCTGATGCGGAGGCTTGATAACTTTTCAAGATTTTATGATTTAAGGAAAGAATTTCCCATTTTTACCTATGACTCCTATCATTATGAATTTACCGGTAACACCATTGAATTAAACTTTTCATATAGTCTGTCTGAAAAGTATTTTTTTAAGCCACATGTCAGCATACCATATAAACCTGGTTTATTTCATCCTTTTGACAGTTTAGCTTCCGCATCGCTGAATAACCTGGTTTTCCAAATCGGAATGATCGAATTGGCCAGTTACTGGAAGGCAGCCTGTGCGCCAAAAGTCATCATTAAACCGCATAAACTGTCAGCCTCACAGGTTAAGTTCTGGAAGAAGATATACTTCCACGGCCTTGGAGAATTTTTTTTCATGAATTCCATCCGGGTTAATGAAGATGATTTCATGGAAATGATCTTTCCGGATGAAAATCCTGTTGTATCTTTCCCGGTTAAGCCGGCCGATGGCTGCCTGGTGCCGGTAGGTGGAGGCAAAGATTCGGCGGTAACCATGGGCCTGTTGAATAAAACAGCTGATAACTGGCTGCCCTTTGTCATCAACCCGAGAAAAACCACCAGGGAAGTCATTCATTCAGTGGGTAAAAGCGAGGCTCAAACCATTGAATTTTACCGGGAAATTCATCTGCAATTACTTAAATTAAACAAGGAAGGATTTCTCAACGGCCATACCCCGTTTTCAGCCCTGCTCGCTTTTTATTCTTTATTGGCTGCCTATCTGACAGGCCATACTGAAATCGTACTTTCTAATGAGTCCAGCGCCAACGAAGTGACGGTTCCCGGGACCACCATCAATCATCAGTATTCCAAATCTATAGAATTCGAGAGAGATTTCCGCGAATATACCCGTGTTTATATTTCAGAAGGGTTTAATTATTTCAGTATGCTCCGGCCTTTGTCGGAACTGCACATTGCTCGTTTATTTTCAGGGATGCCGGAATTTTTTCATTATTTCAAAAGCTGCAATGTTGGCAGTAAAACCGATAGCTGGTGCGGTTTGTGTCCAAAGTGCCTGTTTACTTACATTATCCTATCTCCTTTTATTAAACCGGAAACACTGGCCGGCATTTTTGGTCACAATCTCCTGGATGATCCCGCATTGGAAAAGACTCTCGAAGAATTAAGCGGCATAGCGGACATTAAGCCGTTTGAATGCATTGGCACTGTAGGGGAAGTCAATGCTGCACTGAATGAAGCGGTTAAAATGTACCCAGAAGATGATCTCCCTTATCTGATCCGGGTTCATCAGCAACAGAACTGCCCGGATGAATCCGGGGGAAATTCACCGGATTTATCCGGTGATCATTTCGTACCGGAAAAATACATAAACCTGCTAGAAAAAGCGCTCCGATGAACAAATTGCTTTCACCATTGCTGGAAAACCGGAAATTGCTCATCCTGGGCTTCGGCCGTGAAGGGCAATCCACATTTCATTATATCCGGAAGCATTTCCCTGGGATTCCTATCGGTATTTCCGACCGTAACCCGGAATTATTTAAGGAAGCACCGGAATATTTTATGGAGCCAAAACTTTCCATTAATCTGGGTGCGGATTACCTGGAATCGCTCTCGAATTACCAGCTTATCATAAAAAGCCCGGGTGTTGCCCTGCCGGAGGATATAAAAATCAATCCCGGCACTATTCTGACTTCTCAAACTCACTTGATGCTGGAGGCTTTTCACCGTCAGATCATCGGGATTACCGGAACCAAAGGAAAAAGCACTACGTCAAGCCTGATCCATCATTTATTGAAGACGGCAGGGATTCCGAGTATCCTGGTAGGCAACATCGGTCTTCCCCCTTTTGATCATCTGGATCAGGTTGACAATGAAACCCGGATCGTTTTTGAGCTATCATCCCATCAACTGGAAGATTCCATCCTTGCCCCTCATATCGCGGTTTTACTAAATCTTTACCCGGAGCACCTGGACCGCTACCCCTCTCTTGAGGCCTATTATAGCGCGAAAATGAGGATACTCTCGGGTCAGCTTGAGGAGGATATTTTTATTTATAACGAAGATATTCCGGGGATCAGCGAACGGATCAGCCAGTTAAGTACCCGGCTGAAATATTACTCGTTCTCTTCCAGCTATCAGATGCAGAATGGTTGTTATCTATCCGGTGACCGGATCATGCTATGCCTGGATGGTACAGAAACCGTTTTTATTGAGATAACGGGTGAATTTGCTTTAAAAGGGAACCATAACCGGATGAATATGATGGCAGCTTTACTGGCTGCCCGGAATGCCGGAGCCGGTGATGAATCCATCCGAAAGGGGCTGTTTTCTTTTCAGGGCCTGGAGCATCGGCTGGAATATGTCGGAGAATATAAAGGGATCCATTTTTACAACGATTCAATCGCAACCATCCCCGAAGCGACGATAGCAGCAGTGAGGGCATTGCCTGAGACGGATACGCTGATTTTAGGAGGGTACGACAGGATGCTTAATTATATTACCCTGATCGATTTTCTGATTCAATCCCATGTCAGGAATTTTATTTTTTTAGGCGAGTCTGGATTGCGTATTTATGATGGATTTCAGGCAACCGGAAAGATGAATAAGAACCTTTTCATGGCCGGTTCCATGGAGGAGGCCTGTGAGTTGGCTTTCAGCCAGACCTCAGCGGGAAAAATTTGCCTGTTATCGCCGGCAGCCGCTTCTTACGACAGTTTTAAGAACTTTGAAGAGAGGGGACGTTTATTTAAAAAAATAGCAAGAGGATTTTAGTCTCTTGCTATCTTCATCATTCAAATAAGTTATACCTGTAATATCAAATTGTCTCTTTCTTTGCAGATCCTTTAGGCGGAGTCTTTTTTCTGGCCGGTTTCACAGCCTTTTCAGCGGATGCTGTAACTTTGTGCGTTTCAACCTGAACATCTTCTTTCACAGCTTTAGGTTTTGCCGGAGCCTTTTCTTTAATTGCTGCTACCGGTTTTTCCACTTTAACTGCTGCTACCGGTTTTTCCACTTTCACTGCTACTGCCGGTTTTTCCACTTTAACTGCTGCTGCCGGTTTTTCCGGAGCCTTTTCTTTCACTGCTGCTACCGGTTTTTCCTCTTTCATTGCTATCAAAGGGATGGCCTTGGCAAGCTTTCTCCGGGCTCTTCTTACACCATGAGATCCCATCAGGATTTTTCCGCGCTTTGTTTTTTTATCGCCTTTTCCCATAATCTTTATTATTAAGTAATTATATGATTAAAAGACAAAGTTAATAAAATCTTTCAGCCTTGCCAAATCAAGAAAAAGATTTACTTTTGCACCCTGAATATTAAAATGGGAATCAGCTATGGCTAAAAAGCAGGATAAAACCGAAGGTGGAATTGTTGCTGTTGAAGAAGCGTTAAGTAAAACGGAACGATTTATCGAAAACAATCAGAAAATTTTAACCATTGTCATTGGAGTGATCGTGGTAATTGTCCTGATATTTTTCGGATTTAAGCGTTTCTATATGGCACCAAGGGAACAAGAAGCCAGGGAGCAAATGTACATGGCGCAGCAATATTTTGAGATGGATTCGCTTAATCTTGCGCTCGACGGGGATGGAATGTACCCTGGATTTCTCAGGATTATCGACGATTACGGTATGACGAAAGGAGCTGATCTGTCAAAGTATTATACCGGTGTCTGTTACTTGAAAATGGGCAATTATGAAGAAGCCATCAATTACCTTAAATCTTTCAAAGCAAAAGACCAGGTACTCGGTCCAATGGCTAAAGGAGGAATCGGCGATGCTTACATGGAATTAAACCAACCCGCCAAGGCTGCCGGCTATTATATCGAGGCTGCCGATTCGCAGGAAAATGAATTTACAACACCGCTTTTCCTGATGAAGGCCGGTTGGACTTATGAAATCATGAAAGATTATATTAAAGCCGTCTCAACCTACGAGCGGATCAAATATAAATTTCCCACAAGCAATGAAGCAAGGGAGATCGATAAATACATTGCCCGGGCTAAAGGGTTGATGTAAAAAGCCTGCCTTTTTTTGTAAATTCGTGCTTCAATATGAAAGAAGCACTTAATATCATATTTCTCGGAACACCCGATTTCGCTGTGGATTCTCTTGCAGCACTATTGCAGCAAGGGTTTCATATTTCTGCAGTGGTAACTGCGCCTGATCAGCCGGCCGGGCGTGGCCAGGTCATGCAAAGCTCTCCGGTTAAAAAGTATGCATTGCAACATGGGTTAAAGGTGTTGCAGCCTATTAAACTTAAGGATCCTGGATTTCTCCGGGAATTAAGCTCTTTTCATGCCGATCTTTTTATCGTTGTAGCTTTCCGTATGCTTCCCGAAATTGTATGGCAAATGCCCCGCCTGGGTACATTCAACCTGCATGCATCCCTTTTACCCCAATATCGTGGTGCAGCTCCTATCAATCACGTAATAATCAATGGAGAAACTGTAACAGGCCTTACAACTTTCTTTCTGAAGCAGGAAATCGATACCGGGGCGATCATTTACCAGGAAAAAATGCCCATTTACCCGGAAGATACAGCCGGTGAGCTGCATGACAGGATGAAAACAGCCGGTGCAAACCTTGTCCTGAAAACAGCCGAGGCCATCTCAACCGGAAATTTGAAGACTATTGAACAAAGGAACCTGATCGAACCTTCCATCCCTTTAAAAACAGCTCCTAAAATTTTCAGGGAAGATTGCCGCATCGAATGGACAATGAATATTGATGAAGTCTATAATAAAATACGGGGATTAAGCCCCTACCCTGCTGCTTTTACTTATTTCACATCCCCCTCCGGAGAATCATTCCTCGTAAAGATATATAAGACTATAAAATCCGTTACTAGAAACCATATGCAGCCCGCTGTCCTTATCACAGATGGAAAATCAGACCTTGCTGTCACAACGGCCAATGGGATCCTTCATATCCGGGAGATACAGCAAGCCGGCAAACGGATCATGAAAATCGAAGAATTTATGAGGGGATTTCGGGTTAATTCTGACTGGAAAGTGGGGTAAAAGTCTGTAAAAAGTCCGCTTTTCTTACAGTAACAGGGGTTTAAGAGCCTAAGTTATTAACATACGCCCCGTTTTATTAACATTTTCCTGTATTTACAGGCTTTTTACTTGACTTTTTTTGTGGATAGCTTAATTTTGTAACGTTTTATGTAATGTTAACATTTAAAAACTTACAACCATGAACAAAGCAGAATTAATCGATGCAATGGCAAAAGAAACCGGTATGACCAAAGCTGATTCCAAGAAAGCCCTTGAGGCTTTTGTAAGCAGCACCATGAAAGCCCTGAAGAAAAGCGACAGGGTTGCTCTGGTAGGATTTGGTTCATTCTCAGTTGCCAAGAGGGCTGCCAGAAAAGGCAGAAACCCGCAAACTGGAAAAGAAATCAAGATCGCTGCCAAGAAAGTTGTCAGATTCAAACCAGGTGCTGATCTTTCCAACACGGTGAAATAAGCTTCCTTTTCAGAAAAGCTTAAAAAAACCGGCATCGCGCAAGCGAAGCCGGTTTTTTTTATAGTTTAATCCTCTCTTCAGGTATCCAAAACCGGTAAGGCAATAAGGCATCTTTCCCGGCATAATCCACCCCAATCCTTGTCCCTGTCAGGATATCGTCATTCAATACCAATCCACGGTCCTCCAGCCAGATTTCATCTCCCGACAAATCAATGCCGGAATGAGAATAATGAATTCCAAGTATTTTTGATACTTTCCCGGGGCCCGATCCGGATCCCCGGTTTAAATTGAGCTTTCCCGTCCTTTTCTTCATCATATCCAATCCTTCCAACGGGTAAATCCCCCTGATGAGAACAGCATGCGGGATATCCTGTTTATTGGTCACTATGTTGAATAAGGAATGCATGCCATAGCATAGATAAACATAAGCCACACCACCGGTGGAATACATCACTTCTGTCCGGGTTGTCCGCCTTCCGTTGAAAGCATGCGAAGCACGGTCGGTAACACCTTCATAAGCTTCGGTTTCAATGATGATCCCGGCAGTAATCTTACCGTTAAACTTTGTAAAAACCACCTTTCCGATCAGCTCCCTCGCTATCTGAACAACATCCTGCCTAATATAAAATGATCTGTCAAGCTTCATAGTAAATACTTAACTATAATTGAAATTTGAAATTAGAAATTTGGGATTTGAAACCATTTCCTAATTTCCAATTTCTATTTTCTATATTTTCAGCCTGAATTGCTTGCGCCAGGTATACCGCATCTGATCGTCCTTTATCACTGCGCCTTTGTCTTCGAGCCACCGGATCACCAGCAGCATATGCGCTTCCCCGTATGAGCCTGCATCAAATACCAGTTCGGGTAAAGTCATAGGTTTCTGCTGAAGCAGTTCTTTTACCTTGTGCCTGATCTGGTTGAACTCGATTTCATTCAGGTTCATTTTGTTACGTTCGAGGCAGACATCGCATCGTCCGCAACGCGTTGCACCGGTCTCTCCAAAATATTTTAAAAGCATCAGGCTGCGGCAATATTCATCTGACGTGATATACTCCATCACTGCTTCCATGCGGATCGTAGCAAAGCGTTTGCGTTCGTGATAATTTTCAGGAGAAATCTGAAGGTTCTTCATATCAAGTCTTTCAACCGGAAAAATGATCTGTGGCTTTCCCGGCCGTTTTGCATAACTAAGTATACCTGCTTTCTGAAGTTTCTGAAGGTTTGATACCACTTCCTCTTCTTTAATACCGGCCCGTTTCGACAACTCCGATTCATTTACCTGCACAAAATCGGTAAAAACACCAGAATACGACCTGAGCAGCAGCTTAATAAAGGGATCCAATGTTTTGTTCTCAACCTGGAAACGATAGATATCTTCCCGGCTTGATTCAAAATGGATGCGGGAAGGGCTCTCCATTGATTCGTTCATCAAAATATAACCTTCTCTTTCCAGGAAGCGGAGGGCATTAAAGACTATAACGGGGTTGAAGTTGTAATTCCGGCTAAATGCGTAAATCTCAAAGTCAAAGCTTTCGTCTTTGCCGCTACCCACAGGCAGTTGAAGATAATTCCCCAGGGCCTGGTAAATCTCCTTGATCTTTTCGACCGGCGGAAATTCCCTTTCAAGGTTTTCCTGTAAACGGGCAAGATCGGCCTGCTGGAATAAGGTTACCGCGTAAGCCCGCTTTTCATCTCTGCCGACCCGGCCGGCCTCCTGGAAATAAGCCTCCAGGCTATCTGGCAGATCAATATGCACCACCAGCCTGACATTGGGTTTGTCGATGCCCATGCCAAAAGCATTGGTGGCTACCATGATCCTGCTCTCGTCCTTTATCCATGCATCCTGCCTCCTGTTCCTGGAAGAAACATCCAGCCCTGCATGATAGAAGTCAGCTTTGATGCCATTTTTCTGGAGAAAAATGGCAGTTTCAACCGTTTTCTTCCGGTTCCTGGCATAAATAATTCCCGGTCCGGCTATCTTCTTTAAAATCCTGAGCAGGCGCCCGTTCTTGTCTTCCTCCTTAATAACCACATAGGTAAGGTTCTTTCTCTCAAAGCTTTTCCGGAAGACATTTTCCGTTTTGAACCCCAGGTTTTTCTGTATGTCGGTGATTACGCCCGTTGTGGCTGTGGCAGTGAGGGCCAGGACAGGCACATCCGGGATAAACTTCCGGATTTCAGCAATCTGAAGGTAAGGCGGGCGGAAATCATAACCCCATTGAGAAATGCAATGGGCTTCGTCGACGGCAAGCAAGTTGACTTTCAGCTTGCGGATGATCTGCTGGAACTGATCTGTCTTCAGGCGTTCCGGTGAAAGATAAAGAAATTTCACATCGCCATAAACACAATTATCGAAAGCGATCTGTATTTCGTTCCGGTGCATACCGGAATATACCGCTACAGCTTTGATGCTTTTTTTTTTCAGGTTTTCCACCTGGTCTTTCATGAGTGCGATCAACGGGGTGATCACCAGGCAAACGCCATCCAGGGCCATTGCCGGTACCTGGAAACAGACCGATTTCCCGCCGCCGGTCGGCAGCAGGGCCAGGGTATCCTTGCCATCCAGCACCGACTGAATGATCTCTTCCTGCATCGGCCGGAAGGTGGAAAACCCCCAATATCGGATCAGAATGTTCCGGATGTTGGTCAATGATCTCCTTAACTCCTAATAAATTTAAACTACTATCTTACAGTCTTACCGTCCTATAGTCTTACTTTATTATCACCTTCCTCACCGAATCTATCACGGTGCCGTCCACCCACTTGATCACGGCGACCACTTCGTCCCCAAGTTCAGGTTTGGCGGGCTTGCCACATATCTTCTCCGATTCATCCTTGAGTTGCCCGATGCTTTTCAGCGGCAGGCCAGCGTCTTTTACCTTATCGATCAAATCTTGTCTAAGGGGATTAACGGCAATACCTCTTTCAGTCACGATCACATCGACCAGTTCACCCGGTCCGCAAAGGGTGGTCACTTCATCGCGGATGACCGGGATACGGTCGCGGAAAAGCGGGATCGGCAGGATGGTGCATTTGGAGAACAGGCAGTTTTGCCAGCCGCCAATGCCGTGCAGCAGGTAACCATCGGAATGGGTCACCACGTTGGCGTTGAAATTCAGGTCGACTTCCGTTGCGCCCAGTATCACCACATCCACAAGGGAAGCGAAGTTTCCTTTGCCGTGATAATTATAGCTGGTAAACGGGCTGGTATTGACATGGTTGGGATTTTCCCGCATTGAACGGACACCTTCCATATCGAATGTCTGGCCGTCGAGGATATAATCCACCAGGCCTTCTTCGAGCATTTTGACAGGGTACTTGTTGCTGCCGGCACGGATAAAACGGGCTTTGGCGCCCCGTTCTTTCAGCATCTGGCTGAAATAGATACCGATCGAAAGGGCTGTTCCGCCCGACCCGGCCTGGTAAGAAAAGCCATCCTTTACAATGCCGGCGGCATCGCAGAATTTCGCGGTCAGCTCGGCCAGCAAAAGCCGGTCGGGGCTGCGAGTGATCTGTGTGGTTCCGGAAACGATTTTCTCAGAAATACCGACTTTATCCACTACGACAACATAATCGACATAATTTCCATGGATCTGCCATGGAATGCAGGGAAACGGGACCAGGTTATCAGTGACTACAATGACCTTATCGGCATATTGCGAGTCGGCCAGGGCAAAACCGAGCAAGCCACACGCGGCCGGTCCGTTCACACCGTTTGCATTGCCAAAAGGATCTGCTGTGGGAGCGGCAATGACGGCAATATCGATTTGTACTTCTCCATCCTGAACAGCCTGGTAGCGGCCGCCATGTGACCTTAATACACCAAGGCCCTGCATCTTTCCTTCAGAGCAAAACCGGCCGAGCGGACCGTTCATGCTGCCTTCAATACGGTTGATTGTTCCATCTTCCAGGTATTTGATCAGGGGTTCATGACAGGGGAAAGAAGCAGATGGAAACCACCGGAGGTTTTTAATGCCAAGTTCGTGGGCAATGTTAAAGATCTCGTTTCCAACCAGGTCTCCATCACGGAAATGATGATGGGTGGAGATGGTCATGCCGTCGCGGAGACCGGCCCGGATAAGCGCTTCTTTCAGGTTTGACAAAACTTTATTGCCATCAGCCGGAAAATTGGCACAACTGGAAATTCTTGGCCCGAATTTGCGCCCGTCGGGTATATGTTTTCCTATTCCTTTATAGGCAATATGCTGTTCGCCGTTAATCTCCAATGGCACAACCCTTCCGGCCGCATTGGTCACAAGGTTATCGTACTTTTTCATAGTTCTCCCCTCCAGTTTCTTGATAGTTTTCCGGTTGCTACGGCCAGGTCAATCACCTTCAATGCCCGTTTGACCACCGGCGGGTCAATCATTTTAGTGCCGAGAGAAACCACACCCAATCCTTTTTCCGTAGCCTCCTGGAATGCAATGTAAATTTTCTTTGCTTTTTCGACTTCGGCATCTTCTGGAGCATAATTCTCGTGGATGACGGCTATCTGACGTGGATGAATACAGCCCATGCCGTTGAAACCAAGCGCTTTGGAACGCAGGATGGTCCGCTTCAGGGCTTCCATGTCGCCGACATCGGAGAATACCGAGTCGATTGCCTGTATCCCTGCAGCTTTACAGGCTACTACAAGCTTCATGCGAGCAAATAATGACTCAGTGCCTTCCTCGGTACGAAGTGTGCCCAGATCGGCTGTATAATCTTCCAGGCCTATGGCCATGGCGACGATATTGTCAGCCGAAAAAGCAATATCGTAACAATAAACGACCCCTTTGGCACTCTCGATGATCGGCATCAGCCAAACCTTTCCTTTTATATTCTTACTTTTCTGAATCTCACCGATTTTTTCATTGACCTGCCTGATCTGATCCGGAGATTCACACTTTGGCAGCAGTATCAGGTTAACATTGTGCGGGATGACATATTCCAGATCTTCTAAACCCACAGGGAGCTGGTTGATCCTCACCATTCGCTCTGCACCGTAAAAATCAATGCTCCTCAATGCATTCCTTATCAGAAAACAGGCTTCAAACTTCTTTTCAACTGCCACGGCATCTTCGAGATCGAGAATAATTCCGTCAGGACGATGTATACCGGCATTGATCATGAGTTTTGGAGAATTTCCCGGCAGGTAAAGTCTTGAAAAACGGTTTCTCTCTTTTTCGGTCTGATACTGGTTTTCAGGTAAAAATACTGTCAGGTATTCTTTATCCGTTCTGATCAGTTTCTTTATCGCAGCTTCCAAACGGGCGGCAATAATAAAATCGAGCGAACCGGAGTCCTCGATGAGCACGCGGGCATGCTGAATGCCGAAAAAGGCAAGCACTTCTTCGGCCAGCTTTCTGATGGCCGCTCCATACAGTGCCTGAACCCTGCTGTCGATGGTAAGCTGAATACCACCTTTTTCGGTAAGTTCCATGGTCACCTGGCAGTCGGACCGGACATCCTTGCCCTTATTCCCAACCGTTACCGTCTTTTGATCCAATACATCCATATCTATCGTTTAGTTTTATGATCTGATTTTAAAAGAATTGAATTTCAGTCGATTAATAAATTCTGTTATTTGATTAACAGCAGTTCAAAATTATAATAAAACCGGGAAAAGCCAAAGGAATGGCCTTAAATAATTCTAATCAGCCCCCATCCCCTGGCCCCTTCCCCCACTCGGGGGAAGGGGATACTTAGTTTAAATTGTTCAAGTTCTGATTCAATCTTTTTTATTACACTTTCAATGTTTTTCAAGACTGCTGCATTCTTAAACCGTAATTCCATTAATCCTAAGCTTCTTAAGATTTTAGTCCTTTCAACATCCCTCTCTTTCTGATAAGCCTCTTCGTGCACATCACCATCAATTTCAATGACAAGCATGGCCTCATAACAGAAGAAATCCACCACAAATTCGCGGATAGGATGCTGTCTTCTGAACCGGAAACCCGCTACTTGTCGGTTTCTCAGTTTATTCCAAAGAATTTTCTCAGTATCTGTCATGGTTTTACGAAGATCAGCTGCTATCAGCAATAATTCCGGCGTAGCACCGAAATAAATCGGATATTCATCCCTCCCCCTCAGCTTTACCATGGCATCCCTTTATTGAGCGAAGTTAGTGAGAATCTGCTTATTTTTTAAATATCCTATATATGCTAAATGTGCAATGCTCAATGAAAAATGAAAAATGACTCCGCTCCCCTTCCCCCGGATGGGGGAAGGGTCAGGGATGGGGGCCGAACCGGGAAAAGCCAAAGGAATGGCCTTAAATAATTCTGACTGGTAATTTCATTCGCCGTTTGTCGAAGAGAATTAAGGGATCTTAGGGATTTATCGCCTGGTTTGCATCTATCTCCGCTTGTGGAATCGGGAAATAGCGTTTGGCTTCGTAGTTGAAATCCGGCCCAAGCGCTGCTTCTGCAACAGTTTTTCCCCAGCGCATAAGGTCGAAATAGCGATGAAACTCCTGGGCCAGTTCAACCCTTCGCTCTTTTCGGATGGCAGTCATGAGCAGGTTATAATCCGGGGTAGTGATATCTGCAAGCAGGTCAGCGGGCGGAGTCCCGTTAAAACTTGCCCGGGCACGCTGTCTCACTTTATTGAGGTTTGCCCTGGCCGAATCAACATTGTCATTTTCATTGAAAGCTTCTGCCTTCATCAGCAAAAGATCGGCATAACGCAGGTAAATGTAGTTGAGGTCGCCGTCGCCTTTGAGCGACGAAGAAACTTCGGAAAGCGGCTGCTGGTGTTTTTTGGTGAGGTATCCGGTGGGGGACCAGGTGGCGCTGAAAATATCCCCGTTCAGCCAGGGTTGGCCATCGCGGCCAACAGATGCATCGAGGCGCGGGTCAACTTCGCCGGTAGCGCTTTTCTCAAAAGCATCAACCAGGCTTTGCGTCGGTGCATTGAAATAATACCCACCTTCTGCTGCAGGTGCAAACCATTGATTCAAGCCATTTCCGGTCATAGGATTCTGGCCCGTCAGGTGTTGAATCCCGAAAATGGATTCAATGCTGTTTTCGTATGCCAGCTTGAAGTTATCGGCATAGTCAGGCAACAGACTGTATATCCCGAGGGCTTCAACCTGCTGAAAGTATCCGATTGCGTCTGCCCATTTTTGCTGATACAAATTGACCTTCCCCAGCATAGCCAAAGCCGCGCCGTGGGTAATACGGCCTTGGTCCGTTGAACTGAAAGAAACAGGTAGATCAGCGGCCGCGTCCGACAGGTCTTTTTCAATCTGAAGATAAATGTCAGATACTTCGCTCAGCGGCACATGGATGGTCTCCTGGGTAAGTTGGGGAAGCAGTTTAAGAGGGACCTTTCCAAAAATATTCACCAGGTTAAAGTAGCTATATGCCCGGATAAATTTGGCTTCTCCGATGATCCTGTTCTTCAGTGCCTCATCCATTGTTACTGCAGGAACATTGGCTATTACATTGTTGGCGCGGGCAATGGCTTCATAGGAATGACTCCAGTAATTGCTGATAATCCCATTGTTGGCATCGGTATTGAATTCATCAATATACGTAATTTCTGACTGATCTCCGGGATTACCGCCTTTTACCGCATCGTCGGAAGCGATATCTCCAAACACCCACACAGCATTGTTAAAGCTCCTGAAAGTTATGGCATTATATACCCCGTTCAGCGCTTGAATGGCCTGTTTGTCATTTTGGTAAAAAGTGTCTGAAGAAAATTCTCCTTTGAGGTCTTCGGTTAAAAATTTGGTACAGGCGCAGAGGATGGTCATGGTAAAAACCATCAGAAGGACAGCCGTCTGAAGCTTCAGGCTTCTGTTTCCGGTGACCTTTACATTCATTAGCTGATGCCTGAAAGTGTCTGATTTATTGTTAGCGATTCTTTTCATAGCCCGATGTGATTAAAATGTGATGTCTAGTCCAAACATTAAAGTTATCGCCGAGGGATAGGTTCCCCAGTCGATACCGGAGGAGCGGTCGCCTTCGTTTTTTGAGTTGTCGCTTACGGTCATTTCAGGGTCAAGGCCTGAATATTTGGTCAGTGTATACAGGTTAGTACCCGACACATATAACCTTACCTGAGATAAACCGGTAATCTTGAGTGTTTTCTCAGGAATGGTATAACCGAGCTGCAGGTTCTTCAGCCTCAGGTACGAGCCATCCTCTAGGAAACGTGACGAAGGCCTGGCGTTGTTTGATTTGGAAGTCCACGATGCCCTGGGCTGAGTGTCGGATGTACCTTCACCGGTCCAGCGTTCATCAAAATAGTGCTGTGTAACGGTAAATCCGCGGTAAAATCCTTCAATATCCTGGTTTACCTGTACATAGATCTTATTGCCGTATGCCCCCTGGAAGAACACGCTTAAATCGAAGTTTTTATAATTGGCTGCCAGGTTGATCCCTGCCATCAGTTTCGGGATGGCACTACCCAGGTACACTCTGTCGTTGTTGTCGATACGCCCATCACTATTCTGATCTTTGTATTTTACATCGCCGGGTTTAATGTTGTTTCCCTGGAAGGCTGAAAGTAAAACTTCGGTTTCATTCTGGAATATGCCTTCCATTTCGAGCAGGTAGAATGATCCGATGGGATGCCCTACTTCAGTCCTGGTGGCATAAATTCCTGTCTCAACCAGTCCACCAAAAATCGGGGCGTCCAATTTGAGTACTTCGTTGTGCAGGTAGGTAATGTTACCGCCAATGGAGTAGCCCCATTCGTGCTTCGTCTGACGGTAAATGGCTTCAAATTCAACCCCCGAATTTAATATCGACCCGCTGTTGATCCAGGCGGTTTCGGCATAACCGACCGATGGAGGATTGGGCGCTTTTACCAGCATGTCTTCCGTAACTTTATAAAAGTAATCGAGTGAAAATGCAAATGCACCTTTCCAAAGCTCAGCATCCACGCCTGCATTATATTGATAGCTGGTTTCCCACTTCAGGTCGTTGTTCCCGAGAGCAGTTTGTGCATAACCCCCATTGGATACCCCGCCGAAAGGATAGTTGAAATAGGGAGAAATCCTGTCGCTATACGCATAAAGACCTATCTCCTGGTTTCCGACGGCGCCATAGCCTACACGAAGTTTGAGATTCTCGAGCCAGGAAACATCCTGAAGGAAGTTTTCCTGTTTCAGCACCCAACCGGCTGAAAGAGAGTAGAAGGTTCCCCATTTGTTTTTCCCGGTAAACCTTGAGGAACCATCACGACGTAAGGTTCCCGACAGATAATATTTTCCTTTGAAATCATAGTTAACCCTGCCGAACAATGATGCCAGCGTCGAAGCATAAGCACTCTGGGCGCTGATCTTAATTCCGAGTCCGTTACCTATAAAGATAAGTTCTTCCTGCTCGATAGGGAAATTCATATCGCTGGCATACAGAGCTTTTCCGCTATTCTTAATAGCCTCAAACCCCAGCAATGCCGAAAGGGTATGCGATTCCCCGAACTTGGTTTCATAATTAAGCAGGTTATTCACGGTCCAATTGACGATACGTTCATTGCTGATACTCAGACTGTTCGGTGAACCAATGCGGTTGAAGGTACCCCAGGTTGGGTCGAAACGGCGGCTGAAAGAATTACGATAATCCATCCCGAAGTTGGTTGTAAATTTCAGCTTTTTGGTCAGATTGGCAGTGAAATAGGCTTTGCCAAGATAACTGTCATCTTTGCGGTTGTTGTCGTTATGAGCGGTCATGCCTATGGGATTATATCCATCACCGAGGAATGAATCATAAACCTGGCGTCCGAAGTATTCGGCAGGGCGGTCAACATAGGTACCGTCTTCAAACCGTATGGGAATGGCAGGATTACGGAAGAAAGCATATCTTATCACGCTTCCGCCGTTACCGCCATATCCGTCACCTGAACTTCCTATGATATCATTACTTGAAATCCCCGCCAGCATACTCAGCCCGACAGTAAGCCATTTATTCACGTTCGTATTCACATCAAGCCTCGCAGTTCCGCGGGTGTAGCCGGTGCTCTTTATAATACCCTTTTGGTCGAAAAACGAGCTGGAGATCATATAATTGGTCGATTCATTCCCTCCTGAAATGGAGAGTTCGTGGGAATTGACCGGTGCTGTTTGGAACAGTTCTTTTACATAGTCCACATCAGCGAACCCTGCGGCATCTTCGGGAGTGATAAGGTCACGATGCGGCACATCCCCTGTGATGTAAGCATTGTCGTTGGTAGCGGCTTCGTTATAGATGGTGATATAATCGCTTGTATTTACCATTTTGGTGAGCCTGGTAGCTTTCTGAAAACCTGTCTGTCCGCGATAGGTGACCTTGGTTTCACCTTTAGTGCCTTTTTTGGTGGTAATAAGCACAACCCCGTTATTGGCGCGGGAACCATATATAGCGGCTGCCGACGCATCTTTGAGTACCGTGATATTTTCGATATCCCCGGGCGAAAGAATTTTGAGCGCATCCGACGTGGGGATACCGTCAACGATATAGAGCGGATCGTTGCTCGAACTGATGGAGCCGGCGCCACGGATGCGAACTGAGACTCCTTCGCCGGGAGCACCGGTATTTTGTGTCACCTGAACTCCGGCTACCCGGCCCTGCAAAGCCTGATCAACCCCTGCCACCGGCAACCTGGTGAGTTCTTCATTATTTACCCTGGAAACTGCCCCCAATACATTGCGCTTCTTGGCAGTTCCATATCCAATCACCACCAGTTCATCCAGCAAGTACTGCTCGGGATAAAGCTTAACATCAATCACGGTGCGGCTGCCCGGGATTTGCTCCACCATTGTGTATCCGACGAAAGAGTATACAATTACGGATGAAGCAGTCAATTGATCCGATACCAGTAAGTACTTTCCGTTGATGTCTGTAATGGTACCCGAAGTGGTTCCTTTAATTTGAACCGTCACGCCAATCAGGGTTTCGCCGGATTTGGCATCAGTAACTGTCCCTTCAACCGATTGCTGTGCAAACAGCGATACGGCTACCGAAAGCATCAATACAAGCAGTATCAGTCTTTTCATTTTATCAATTATTGAAAGATTTCACAATTATACGACTTTTCAGGTTATTTATATGCTATTATTACATCGCCGGCTTTAACTTAAAACCTATGTCCGCCCCGTTCCTGATCTTGTCCGGTATAGTACAAATATAATGAATTACAGGCAAAATTCAGCGATTCACGGTAAAAATTCATCTAATTGCAGAACATTTACTTTTTAGAAATGCAATCGATTGCGGCGTGAAGCAGTTCTCTTTTTGCTTTTATTATTTATAATCAGGATCCATTTCAGGTGTACGTAAGCCTGCCACTTCATCTGCCATAAGTATGAAAACATTCCAGCACAATCCTCTGGTAGATGGCCACCAGCTATCTGTTGTGGTCCATTTTGTAGGCGTAAATTCTTTACTGAATGGCCATTTGGGGTTAAGGTAAATCTCTGCCCACACCCTGTTCTCCATCAACATGTTTGCTTTCTTCCAGCCGTGTTTTAATCCTGCTACATAAGCGCAATACTCCGCCCTGAACCAACTGCCGCCATTGTAATAAAACCCATCACTTTTGCCGTTGCTGTAATTTTCTTCGCCAAATTTTTCAAAAGGCTGATAATCTCCGGTGAGATAGGCAAATCCTTTTGTATCCTTTGTTAACCTCACGCAGATGGGAGCAGTAGTACCATATTCTGGATGAGGTGAGTTGGTTACTTTGTTTAGAACGGGTATCTGATCCAAATGATTTTTTACCATTTCATCCGTTAGCATTGGCCTGTTAAATAACCATAAGGAAAAGAATTCCGGTTCCAGGTCAGTAAGGGTAATGATATCGGGAAAATTCCGGTCGAACAGTAAATGTTTTCTTTCTGCATCATAAAAATTTTGATATTCATTTTCAGCCTTTTGGATATATGCTTCTGAAATATCAAAACCCAATTCTTTTATGGTTCTTAATGCGATGGCCAGCATGCCCTGGTTAACGCCCAGCCGGTCTGTTTTAGGATTAAAATCAACAATATCCACCTGGCTCAAAGAAAAATGTGCTTTGCATTTTCCATCTCTGTCGGCATCAAATTCGTTCAATACATAATCTACAGCTTTTTTAATTTTTTCCTGCGGAAGTGTAACGCCGAAACGACGTTTGTTCATCATCGCCCAGATCAGCCATTCGATGGTGGCTTCATTGTCCTTTGCCTCTACCGAACCCATAAGCGGTGTGATAATAGTGCCAATACCGCCTTCGGGCGTTTGTGTTTTGCCCCATTGTTCCCAGATGGCCAGGTTCAACTCTTTATTGTAAGTGGCAACAGTAGAAAAAAAAGAATCCCTGTTGTACATATCCGGTGCATAATTCATATTGGGCACATTAAACGGTGTAAAATCGTTTACATCTGTGATCCAGGTAAGCATATTGAAATTGGCATACAACATTTTTTCTATCAACGATCCTTCGAAACCTTTCCCTTCGGCTAACCGTGACTGTGAGGAGATCATAAATTGCTGATGCGATTTCCATGGTTCGACAAAAACATAGGTGGTTTTCTCCACTTTTTCGCCAAGTGGAAGCAGGTTGTACGGTTCTTGCTGAGGTTCGTGTTCTACAAATTGCAGATCTTTTATCTGTAGATTACATTCTTTTCCTGACTGCGTACCAATAAACATGGATACGCTATCATTTTCAATATAAGGCACTAATATGCTTCCTTTAAAAAGCGTCCATTCATTTTCTACCGCAGGAAAGTTATCGATGTACTTGACCCCATCTTCCAGTTCAATGGTTTTTTGCCCGTTCTTGACTCTGAAAAGTTTTAATGCCACTGGTGTATTCCCTTTGCACAAAAAAGAAATGGTGTATACGCCCTGATCTTTAAATGGTGCAATAAATTCTATCCCGGCCCTGCCTCCCGGATGGCCGGTTATTGAAATAAGACCGTTTTCTTTCTCCACTTCTGCATTGCCTTCTTTCTGATATGCAGTAGTCGTTTTTAATATGGTTTCTGCACCGGCATCAAGGTTGTACATTTCACCAAATGTTTGTCTGATGTAATGATTTTTTTCTGCTCTTTCTGATAAACTGGCAACAGAAAATAAATTAGGATCAGGCAATTTGCGCATGCCTACAAATCCACCTCCAAGTCCGCTAAAACGGCGACGCGTATTTCTTGTAAACTGATTTATATAACCGGCGTCTGTTAAAAAACCGACTACATTGTTATCAGTGGTAACAAAACCTGCTGCAGGAAACATTTCATGTACAAAGCCACCGGGAAAACTATCGTATTCAAATGTTACATATCGCTGTGGTTTTTCCGCAGGCCTGGCTGTTTGTTGCAATATATAATACATGCCCGGCATGGATGGCTGAAACAACTCAACCGTCTTTTTTATGATATTAGCATTAACAACCTGGTAAGTTATAGTAACAGAGAGATTGGCATCAAACTCTTTTACGTACGAATCTCTTTTTAAGGTGATGCTCTTTTCATTACCTGTCCATTCCTGGCCTTTCCATTGCTGCATGTTTGCAATGGTACTCAAATCAAGATTAAACATTTGCAGGGAGAATTCTTCCGTATTGGTAACCACCAATTGATTGCCATTGTATATATCAACATGAAAACCTGCCTGATCATCACCTGCAACTTTAAGAGAAAGTTGTTGACTGAAGGCGAATGAATAGTTTAATAAAGTAAACAGGCAAAGAAAAAATACCGGTAACTTGTTTTTACAATGTAACATATGAAGCAATTGAAGTCACGTTTCCAGGCTTTGAATTCAGTTTACAGGATAACAATTTTCCTGGTTACCACCCGGCCATCATTCAGAATTATCCTCAGCAGGTGCAATCCTACTGAGGTTTGAGGAATTTCAATCATTATCCCGGAACTTTGCATTTTAACCTGATAATCTTTCACTTCCCTTCCATCCGGAGTGAATAGGGAGATGTGTTCAGCATGGATAGAACCGGTGAATTCGACATAAATCAATTCTTCAGCAGGATTGGGATATATGCGTGCAACCATGTCACCGTCATCAATTCCGGCAGGTGTTGCCCACTGGTTCTTTAACTGTTCAACCTGGGAAACCGGAATCTCCTTGTCCCATATCTTTACTTCATCTACGCTTCCGCGAAGTGCATACTGGGTTTCCACGTTGTCCATCCGGCCGATGGTAAGGGGTTTGGTTGAGGGTTGAAGGGTTCCTGAAAAGGCTTTAAAGGTATCCAGGACGCCATCCACATAAAGTTCCATTGAATAGCCGGTATAGAGAGCGGTAACATGGTAATAATGGTTCATCTCAATTGGTGTTGAGCCGTCCAGGTCTGCAATGCCGGAGTTTGTTTTTACAGTCCACCGCAGCAGGCCTTCGGGAGTAATAGATAGCTTATATCGCTGCTGCCACGATCCGTGAGAGATGATAAACCTTTCTGAACCCAGTTGTTCGCATTTGACCCAGCAGCTCAGGCTCACGGCATCACCGAAGTTCAGGTCGGCATCATTATCAGTATAGATGATGTTTTGTCCGGCGGTGAACCTATAGGCCAGTGATGGCATGCCCCGTGCATCTTCAGTTTTGGTTACGCCGGACACTGTGGCATGGAACCGGTCGGCAGCAGCGTTGCGATTATCTGAATCAAAAGGATACCATATCAGCGGAGATTGAAAGGAAAGGCTTGTATCTTTTACCAATGCCCCGGTGGACACCGTGGTGGAAAGCATATCCTGGTTGGTAACCTGCACTGTGATGGTGCCCACAACCGGCGTTTCCGGCGCTTGCCAGGTGACGAAACTCCCTATGGTTTGGTTTAAGACGCCAGTTGAAGCGCTCCAGGCATATTCAAGGATTTCGCCCGGCGCCGGTTCAACAAGTGCAGTAAAAGTGTTTTGATCTCCCGTAACGGTGTATTTTGAACCGGCCTGTATGCCATTCACCACCGGTGGCATGGGAATGTGCTCGACTATCTGAAGGTGCAGCGTATCTTCAGCGGTCTGGCCATTGGCACTTATCCTGCATTTGAGCACAGGCTGTGATGGGGTGCCTGGTGCAGTAAGCTGCACCTGCGACTGATTCTGCCCCTCAATTAACACATCATCCCAAAACCAATCAAACTGCACCTGATCGCCCGGGTTGATATTTCCCGGTTCGCAATATGCCGTGAACACTGAATTTGTGATAATTGGGTTTTGATCCGTCGAAAGAGCTTTTATACGGAGGTGTTCAGAATAATCGTACTGATAATGATAGTCGAGGATATCATCGCCGGCATATAGCCTGCCATCGCTGGCTTCAGGTTCCTGTCCCGCTGAATAAAGTCTGATCAGTCTTACTTCCCCGGCCGGTACTGTTAACTGGATGTAACCTGAGGCCACTGCATACAGAATGATTTCGGTGATGGCATCGTACACCCCGAATGTGCCTGATGGAAGATTAACGTTAACTTGTTTGACGGCCTGTGTTGGGTTGAAATACAGGTAAGAGACCAGGGAATTATCTCCGTAAAAATCAGTTTTATTGAGGCTTATCTGAAGGATTTCAGGAACATTGGTTGTTTGTGTCACTGCGGCAAGATATCCCACACTTGAACCGCTGTATAGCGACAGATTTGTGGCCGCCCAGCCGCCACTGATGGCATCGCCGGTGGCAAACGGGGTTTTGCCCTGGTATACTTCTTTCATCGATTCATGAGGGATACAAGCCGTAGGGTCGTTTACTGAAGCCCATGTATAGGAATCCTGTTGCGTTTGAGGAAGGGCATTCCAGTAAAACAGCCGGCTGGCATTGGCTATATTCAGTATCCATTTGGCAATGGCACGGGCATAGCGCTTGTCGTATTTGGGGAGTGGCGCCAGCGCGGCAGCCTGCTGGAAGCCATTCATTACAAAAGCGTAATCGTTACCGCCATCGTTGGCTTCGCCGATCAGGCCCGAGACATCATAACCGCCCCATGTCCCCACTATAGAGCCCCATTCCCTGAGGGCGCCCCGGTCGAAGCACCAGTCGAGCAGCTTCTGCAGGGGGTAATATGTGCCTTCAATAGCATTCATGCGGGCTGCAGCAAGCGTCCCGTAAGGTAGCTGAAGTTCATAGGCTGGGTTTGATTCAAAACCCGTCAGAAAATCCATGGCAAGCTGGGCGCCTTCGAAATATTTTCTGCTCCCGGTTTCGAGGTAAGCATTATAGAGCAGCCAGGCGATACTTCCAGCTGATTCGGGCTCCGGAACGCCTGTTGTCAGCGGTAGCCCGGTGGCCAGGTTAAAAGCCCGGTAGTTCATGTAGGGCAATGTCCAGGGTGTTGAACTTCCGTCCAATTGGTTTACACAATAAAGCCAGCGGTCGGCCACAGTCGTAAACTGAGTGCTGAATTCAGGAGCGGCATCGTGATATAATGACCTCAACTGATAAAAGTAGACATTGGGCATTACATCATACCACCAGTCGTCGCCAGAAGTCGTTGAATAGTTGTTCAGATAGACATTCTGACCGTTTTCCAGGTTAAAAAAATCTTTGGCCATGGCTACCCAGTTCATCCCGTTCTGGTTGCTTTTATCTATGCCGGCAAGCGAGGCTCCGACAATGGCCGGCATGATGTTGATAGCTTCTGCCTGATTGAGATGGCCATCAACACCCACATAAGAATCGAGAAACAAAGGCGTATTATCGGTATAATTGAATTGTCCCGGTGTGCCCAGGCGTGACAACGGCAAATATTGTCCTGTTTTATTTAAGTTGAAGACATAGTTGTCGTAATCGTGAGCTACAGTATTCCAGTCCCTGATTTGGAGCGGTACCGGTGAATCGGGCATTTGATCAATTCGCGAAATACTTAATTGTCCCTGCTGAGGGAATGACTGCATTGTGAAGATACATAGCTGCAGTGCAAGTATAAATCGGGTCATTTAAGCTGGGTTTTAAAAGATCAAGGGAACGGCAGAAATTAGAAGAAACAAGATCAACTAATAAACAGTTCAGTTGAAAAAAGGGAAGGCTCAATTTCCCGCCAATCACTATGCAGGAAACATTGAGCCTTACCCCTTAACACACATTAACAATTAAACCAAACCAAACAATTATGGCTTTTCGTCGTTGTAAAGTTTCATAATCTGTCCTTCAACCAATGCAATGTTATAGATTTTCAGCTCGTCAATGGCACCTTTGAAGTAGCCAAGGTTATCGGCTGTTGTCCATTCCATGAAATTGGCGGCAAGTTCTGCATCTGTTGCCACACAACCAATAATAAACGGCTGGGGGTCGGGAGCGGTAAGGATTTGTGTAAGAGGTCCTATGCCTTTGTCGGCCTCTGTCCAGGTTTTGGTAAGTGTACCATTAACGTAGAACTTCAGTTCCTTGGCTGTTCCGTTCACCGTAATCACAATATGATTCCACTGATCGACTTGAATAGAGTTATCCGTTTCATTATCGGCATCAATAATTCCGCCATCTACCTTTTTGTAAGTAAAGAATGGTTTTCCTCCGCCCTGAGTCTGCAGTTTATATCCGTTCCAGTAGTTTTGTGAAATGATATAGTTGTGCTCATACAGTTCAATAGGCTTAACCCAGACTGCGATGGATATGTTAACAGGCAGGAAGGCGGTTGTATAAGGAACTTCGAGGTGAGCTCCTTTATTCAGATAAACAGCGTTTCCACCTTTTACGCCTGCAACCCAGCTGGGCGACATGGCATCAGCGCCAAGAATTACTGCATTTCCCGGGAAAAAGGTTCCTACGTGTTTAACGGTAGAGTAAGCTGTGGCAGTAGTTCCGGTTCCTTCATCGAAGTGCCAGCCGGCATTCAGATACAGGGACTCGTCGATAAAACCATAAGCCTGTGAGTTAAAAGTGGCTATGGCTTCGGTTAACTGTGTAACCAGGTTATTGATTTGTACCTGTGTAAGTTTATCAGCAGAAGCAGTTTTCACTGTCTGTAGAACAGTCTTGAAATTATCAATGGCTGTTTGTGGGTAATCAGCGGTGGTTGCGGCATCTGCAAGCGCTTCAGCCTCTGTAATTAATGCATTGAGAGCGGTTTTGTCTCCCTCGATGATTTCTTCATCGTCTTTGCATGATCCAAGGATCATGACTGAACTAACAATCAACATAAGCAACAAAGTTTGCAGCTTCATCAGATTTTTCATTTTCATAATATTTAAATTTTAATTGGTGATTGATTTCGGCGAATGGACTGAGGGCACCTCTAAAAACTACTTTATATGATGCCGGTTTAGATACAAAAGTACAGGATAGTTTTCTAATAACCTAATTTTACCCCCTAATTTTTAATTAATTAATTATCTTATACTTACAAAAGCACATTTTTCAAATCCGGACATACCTCTCCACTGCTGACAGAAGAGGGGTATGTGGATAGGGTAAAAGTAAAATCTGCAATATTCTGAAGAGTTTAAAAAATATTTTCAAAAAAATTTGTAAATAATTGACATTTCGGATCGTTTGTATATAAATTTACCCATTGAATTATTTAAAACCGAACCAATGGAATTAACGACATCCAATGCCATCTCGCCGGTCGATGGCAGGTATCGCAAGCAAACCGAGCCTTTGGCATTTTATTTTTCCGAAGCGGCTTATATTAACTATCGCGTTTTCGTTGAGATCGAATATTTTATAGCGCTTTGTGAGATACCTTTGCCACAGCTGAAAGAATTCGACAAGAGCCTTTTCGAGGAACTTCGGTCGATCAGCAGGAATTTCACTTTTGAAGAT
Organism: Bacteroidales bacterium; assembly: GCA_023229505.1. Lineage (NCBI taxonomy): Bacteria > Pseudomonadati > Bacteroidota > Bacteroidia > Bacteroidales > Bacteroidales bacterium. Next base: position 119,525 of record JALNZD010000003.1, read on the forward strand.
GCCGAAGAGGTCAAGCAGGTCGAGAAAACCACGAATCACGATGTCAAGGCAGTGGAATATTACGTAAAAAAACGTTTTGAAAAGCTGAAGCTTAAGCAGTATAAGGAATTTGTGCATTTTGGGCTCACATCGCAGGACATCAACAACACGGCCATACCTTATGCCACCAGGCTGGCTTTGCACGAAGTGCTCCTTCCGCTGATCAATGAGGTGGAAGATATGCTTACGCGGAAAGCCAAAGAATGGAAAGATATACCGATGCTTGCCCGGACACATGGCCAGCCGGCCTCGCCCACCCGGCTCGGCAAAGAACTCTATGTTTTTGTTGACCGCATTAAAAGCCAGCTAAGCCTGCTGAAGACCATCCCCTTCGGTGCCAAATTCGGCGGGGCTACCGGCAATTTCAACGCCCACAAGGTAGCATATCCTGATATCGACTGGGCAGAATTCGGCGATCAGTTCGTCAGTTGTTCTCTGGGACTTTCACGGCAAAAAGTGACGACCCAGATCGAACATTATGATAACCTGGCAGCCCTGTTTGATAATCTGAGACGGATCAATACAATAATGATCGATCTTTGCCGCGATATGTGGACTTACATATCCATGGATTACTTCAAACAAAAAATCGCTGCAGGAGAAGTCGGGTCTTCAGCCATGCCCCATAAGATAAATCCCATCGATTTCGAAAATGCCGAGGGGAACTTTGGAATGGCCAATGCCGTATTCGGGCATCTTTCTGAAAAACTGCCCATTTCCCGGCTGCAAAGGGATCTTACAGACTCCACGGTGATCCGTAATATCGGGGTTCCTGTTGCCCACACTATGATCGCAATTAAATCACTCATTAAAGGGATGGATAAAGTGATCCTGAATCAGGATAAGATACGCAGCGACCTTCAGGATAACTGGGCCGTCATTGCTGAGGCAATACAAACCATCCTCCGCAGGGAAAATTATCCTGATCCTTACGAATCGCTGAAAACACTTACCCGCACCAATAAAAAGATTGATAAACAAACTCTTCATGATTTTATAGACGGCCTGAAAATTTCTCAAAAAGTCAAAACGGAATTAAAAAGTATCACACCTGAGAATTATACCGGCATCGACATTATATGATAATGGAAATACTATAGAATGAAGAAATTTCTAAGGATACTTGCCTACATAAGACCATACTGGGTGCATGCCATGCTTAATGTCATCTCCAATATCCTGGTTATTGTATTTTCGCTGGTATCATTTGTCATGCTGATCCCTTTCCTGAACCTTCTTTTCGGGAAAGAAGAACTGGTCATGATCAAGCCGGTTTTCCATTTTAATGCAGAATCATTTATTGAGTATTTAAATTATTTTATCAGTAAGACCATTATTGAAAATGGGAAAGTCGAGGCCTTGATCTTTATATGCGTATTCCTGCTCTCCACCTTCTTTTTCCGTAACCTTTTCCGGTTCCTGGCCATGTTCTTTCTTGCGAAAGTCAGGGTAAAAGCCGTCATGGATATCCGTAACGAAATCTACCATAAAATCCTCATCCTTCCTTTATCATATTTTAATCAGCGAAAAAAAGGGGATATTATGTCACGGATCACTACTGATGTTCAGGAGATTGACGTTTCAATCATGAATTACCTGGAGATCATTTTCCGCGACCCGATTACGATCATTGCCTATTATGTGACAATGATGATAATGAGCCCTGAGTTGACTTTTTTCGTCACCATCCTTTTACCAATGACTGGATATGTGATAGGTGTAATCGGAAGGAACCTCAGGAAAGAATCCAAAGTCGGGCAGGCACGTTTTTCAGGACTTCTCTCGGTAGTTGAGGAAACCATTGGCGGGTTGCGGATCATCAAAGCTTTCACTGCCATCGGATTTTCAGATGCACGGTTCAAAGATCTGAACAGGACTTATTCAAGGTTGATGGTAAAGATTTTTCGTACACGTGATTTGTCATCCCCAATGAGCGAATTCCTTTCTTCAGTAATAATCATTATCGTGCTTTGGTATGGTGGCCGTTTGGTGTTGGGCGACTCTAGCACCATTTCAGCGGCGGTTTTCATCACTTACATCCTCATCTTCTCACAGATTATCCCCCCGGCAAAAACCTTTACTACAGGATATTACAGCATTCAGAAAGGTATTGCTTCAGCCGAAAGAGTCTTTGAAATACTTGATGCTGAAGAGATTATCATGGAAAAGCCAAATCCTGTGCGTATTGACAATTTCAGGAAAGAAATTGAATACAGGGACGTTTCTTTCAGCTATCAGGCCGAAGAGGTGCTCAGCCATATCAGTGTAGTGATCCCAAAGGGAAAAATCATAGCCCTTGTTGGGCCTTCCGGGGGTGGTAAAACTACCTTCGTCGACCTTTTACCCCGCTTTTACGATACTGTTGGTGGTGAAATCCTGCTTGACGGCACCGACATCCGGGATTACCGTATTGATGACCTCCGGTCACTCATGGCTATCGTTACCCAGGAATCGATCCTTTTCAATGACTCTGTATATAACAACATTGTCTTCGGAAAACCCGGCGTAACCAATGAAGCAGTTATCGAAGCTGCGAAAGTGGCCAATGCACATGAGTTCATTATGGCAATGGAAGAAGGCTATGAAACCAATATCGGTGATCGCGGAGCAAAGCTGTCAGGAGGGCAACGGCAGCGCCTCAGCATTGCACGTGCCATACTCAGGAACCCTCCCATCCTGATCCTCGACGAAGCTACTTCCGCTCTTGATTCCGAATCGGAGAGACAGGTTCAGGATGCGCTTTTAAAAGTGATGAAGGACCGCACTTCAATTGTCATTGCCCACCGGTTGTCGACAATAAAATTCGCTGATGAGATCATCGTCCTGGAAAAGGGTAAGATCGTTGAAAACGGCAATCATGAACAGCTTATTCAAAAAGGGGGGCTTTACAAAAGGTTGTTTGATTTGCAGACTTTTGCCTGAAAAACCATACTATTGCCACGACGCAGCTTTTTAAGTTCCGATAAGTATTGACTTTTGACAACAGTGCAGCTTGCTTCCTACTTCGCCACGACAAATTTGCCTTTCAGGATTCTCTTATCTAACCCCATGCAAATAATCATGTAAAATCCCGGAGACAAATTAGAAATATCCAGGGAAAGCGTCTTGTTTCCTGGACCAATTCTGTTTTTCAGGACTTCACGGCCAAAGATGTCATAGATTCTGAATTCGGATATTTCAGGTGATACTATTAGAGGCAAACTTATTGTAATCCATTCCCGGGCTGGATTCGGGGAAATTTTTATTGTGGATTCATGTTCCTCCTTCGTTGGGATCTCATCAATATTGACAAATACCCCGCAATTCAGTCCTATGGTATCCGATGGTATCTGGTAAGAACATAATGTGTCGTAATTCAAAGGATAGGGATATAATGTATCATCCTCCAAATTGTCATTCAGTTTGAATAAATGAATATCCCAGGAATCCGAGGTAGCATAAGTGCCACCAACAAGTATTTTACCGTCGAAGGTATTAATAATATCATCGGGAGCTCTTTTTTCATCGAGCAATAGCCTTCTGTACTTAATTGTGCCAACAGTATCGATCATGAATACCTCGCTAAATCCTTCATCATAAGTATAATTTTCCCATTCTATGCCGACTAAAAGTGTCGAATCATTGTAAACGCTTATTGGAAGCGCCCAACCATAATAAATCGTATCGCCAAGTAGGCAAAAATCATCCAATTGTTCCCCGGCGCTGTTGAATTTAAAGATGGCAGGCCCGGGCGGGCCGTTCTCACATATCCTTGTTCCTGCAGAATAAAAGATGCCATTTTCTTTTTCAACAGAACAAAAGGCTCCGCCCCAAATGTATTGTTCTCCTCCCCATTTTAGCTCCCAATCTTGCGCGCCGGCAGAATCCGTTAATACAAACAACGGCGTTGGGCCGCCATCATCTCCGGAAACCAGGAAATTAGTATCGGAAGTCACAAGCAGGTGGTAACCTTCCGCATTATTAATCGTCGTATCTTCCCGGACAAGGTATTTTATCCAGACTGGCTCACCTGTTGCATCTAACTTGATCAGGCTTATACGAATTTCCTCGCCGTTGTAGTTATAATACCGCATCATACCGAGATAAGAGCCATCCGGCAATACCTTTACGTATGAACCTACGTTATAGCTATACGATGCTATGATTTTGCACCACTCGACTATAAAACAGGCATTGACTTTCAAAAACAACGGATTATAATTGACATCATTATCAGTAGTTGCTCCGGAAAAAATTGCTCCTCCATCGGAAGTTTTTTCCATATGGGTGAAGTAGGTGCTCTCATCGACATCACCATACCTTTTTTCCCAGAGCTTATTTCCATTAATATCTGTCTTAATGATCAATCCGAAGTGAAAAGTATTGACATTCAGTAAATGAGAACCACCTAAAAGATAACCTTTATCATAAGCTTCTTGCACGTTTTTAACATATACATGGTAATCATAATTATAGACTCTGTGCCAAACCTGACCTGAACAGGGGTTTATCAAATAAAAAACGGATGTTGTAAAAAATATCAGACACTTAATAAATGGTATTCGGTGATTTAAAAGAATTAAAAAGTTTTTCATCGGATTCATCATTCATTGACTTTTACGAGTTTTTTGCTGGCAATTATTTTATTATCAACCTGAAGCAAAACAGTATATGCTCCGGAAGTTAAATTTTCAAGGCTGATGACAATTTGATCCTGATGTTTCATCAGATTGATTTTTTTACAAATTTTTCCATTCAAATCAATGATTACAATTTCTCCGTAATCGATGAATGCAACTGTGTTAAAATCAGCTATAACATAATCTATTGCGGGATTTGGGAATAATTTAAAGTTGTCATTTTTAACATTATTTTGATTGGTATATGCGGTTGCAGGAATTTTCGATGATTTATAACCATTAGCAGGTGCCACATCTTCAAAGAAATCTATATAATCGCCATTCACCAACATACCCCGTGCATAGCCGCTAACTTGTGGATAACCATGATCCATTATCTTCAACAATTCAGTTATACTGATGGAATCCAATTCGTATATAGTACGTGAGCTATCGTTCATCTTTTTTAATACATCATAATAAGCCAGATAATCTTCATAAATCTCCTCTTTCTCTTGCGTAAGTTGAAATCCAGTGGGTATTTGCTGTAAAGTAGCTATTGCCTGGATTATTTGATTTTTATTTAAATAGCAAGAGGCCAGATTGTATTTAGCATCAATTTCATTTTCGTTTTGATACAATGAAATAAGGCTATCAAAGGGATGATTTATAGTCGTATCAGAGAGCCACAATCGTATAAGGTCATTTCTGGCGGATGCCTTCTTTTCATTCCAATAACTGAGATGCGATTCAAGCATTTCTTTAGAGCCAAGTATGTTTTGCCCTTGCATAATCTCACCCATCATAGTATCAGACATCGGCACCATCCTGTAATCCAATAAATTAATAAATTCATCTGATTTTGCAGTCTGTGGATTAAGCACCATGATATCCCGGATCATTGCGTTTGGTAAAACATTTTCTTTATAAATAGCCGATTTAATTACTGTATCAGAAAGATAAGGCGACTCATTCATAAGTCGTTGCCTCAATTCAAGCGCTTCATCAGGGAATCCCGTCAGTACATCCTGATTCAAGGAATATGTGTTTCCACCATCAACAAGAGTGTCAAGAAGTGTTTGATAAAAATCAGCTTGAACACCGGCTGTTTCCATAGAATGACGTGGGTCATATAAATCTTTATAGATTGGATCCTGAATATGTGACGGACATGAAAGATTTTCTTCGTAATCAACAGTTGTTCGCCATCTACGAAAAGTATTATCGTTATAATAATTATTATCTCCAGGCCTATATTTGTAAGGAGGTGAAGTGTGGTGAATATACAATAAATGATCACCATCATTATAATAATTCCAATTCTTTAAATAACCATTATTGTTTTCTCCATCTGCGGTAAATTCTCTAAATTCATTGCCTGCAGGAGCATCAGGCAGATTTTCAAAAGAACCTTGAAGCTCTTTTATTCCCCAGCTAAGTGATTGAATTCGCTGATCAGGAGTTACAACGAAATCATTTGCATTTTCAATCAATTTATTACACTTAAGACATAGGCCGGTTCTTTCTCCTTTATTTATCCCTTCAGCTTGAATAGCAATATGTTGGCTATGGATAGTATTATTGTATATTTCATTATCATTCTCCCCCGAATTTCTTATATAAATTCCAATACTGGCATCACCACTTAGATGATAATTATTTAGTGGACCAAGTATTGAATTTTCTTCAATTTTATAACCTGTGCACCCGTCAAGATATATACCTCCGATAAAATTCCCATTGTAATCCTCCTCAATATTAGAAACACAATAAAATACATTTCTAATTATTTCCGCATTATTTACAGATGAAAGGTAAATTCCGACAACATTATTTACGAAATTGACTTTATTAATAGATAAACAATTATTATTCAACCAATTAAATGCCCTAATACCATAATTCAAACCCTCGAATCTGCAAGGTATTAAGTATTCTTCAGGACAAGGATTGATCGGTATGGAACATAATTGATTGAGGGAAAAAGTACTGTTAAAAGATGATATACCAATTCCTAAATTATTAACAGTCCATTTTTCAAAGCCCACATCATTTTTAAATTCACTTGCGAAAATTTGAAGGCCATGTATTCCATCAAGTTTGATATGAGCTGATGGGTAAGAATATTCATAAAGCATTGCATCAGTTATAAAAATGCATTCTCTAAAACTGCTTCGATTTGGAAACTCAAAGGGAGGTACGACCCATTTGTCATAATATGGTAACATTTCAATGTCATATTCATTATCTTTGAATGTTGCATCTTCAGCTATTATAATCCCTCCTTCATAACCATTAATTATTATCCCATTGTCCCTTCTACCAGTAATTATTGCTGTTTTTGCAAATTCAATCGTTCCACCATTTTTTATTTCTACCACTCCCTGATCTGCATATGTTTGCCGTAACTCAGGATTTCCACAAACTTCAATGCCTTCCCAAAGCTCATTACAAGCTTTTGTTAACCTTCCACCATCAATAATTAAGATGGCTCCGGGTTCTATTATTATTTTTGCACCTGGTCCAAAATAAGCAGTTGAAGTAATCTCGAGACTCCACCCGCTTACAATATCGACAATATGATCTATTGAGATAGGTGAATCCCAGTGACCTTCGTGGTCGATATATTCTACTTCAGGATCAAATGTTAACAGACAGGTACAATTAAATTCTTCATCATAAGGTCCAATATAGGGATTTGAATCATCACAATCCTGAGGACGATTCGTACACTCCGGATGATTTAAAGGGACAGGACCGAGTCCCCAATTACAATAACCATCTCCGTCATAATCATGCGGTTCAGATGTTAAATCCTTTAAAACACCGTTTACATATAACTTAGGCGTATGAATTGCGAAAATATTATTCATAATATTTGGATAATCTTCAAGATAACCAAATCCATAATTCCCCCATGCTGGTCCCCAACTGTTCTTTATAATCCATATAGTTTGGTCATTTTCAAATGTGTACCCATTCAGGACCACCGCATGCCCTAAATCCGGTAAAGCAACACTCAAAGGTCCTTATTTGAATTAGTGCGGTTTTTACAACGTCATTACCTGTAAAATTTATTTCTTCATACGAATTGATTTTATAAATAGTATCCACGTGATCACACCTGCCGTTACAACTTGGTGGTGGTGGTTGCATGTATTTAAAACAATATTCAGTTGGCACACCAAAATTCATAAGATGATGAATAGCCTCGTAATTTAAACCACCTTCACAATCTCCTACCGGTGGATTAAAGCATAAAAATTCTTTTACAGATAAAGAAAAATCAAGATGGCTGTTATTATACAGATTAAACATAGATTCAACAGCACCATTAGCTGAAAATGCCCAGCAAGCACCGCATGAAAATTGGGCCCTCACATCCGTCATCCATCCGGAACCAAGTTCATCACCATCATAATAATAAACAGAAAGAGGACAATTAGCACCATGCCTGGATCTCCAGTCAAATGATTTCGTTAATGAGGTCGATTCAGGGATATAATTTCGGTGTCCGAGAAGTTCAAATACTCCTCCCTGATAATAATCCCATCCGCGAAAATTGTATTTTTCTCCATATGACTCCTTCTTTTCATTATACATCAATTGAACGATTGAAGACACCCCACTTTGCCAGTACATGTTAAAATCAACGATCTTTTTATTCATTGTTTCAGACTTAACTGTGTCATTTTCCAGTTTTCGCTTTAATTGCAAGGACGAAAGATTTTCAACCAAATCAGTGGAATATTTTAAAGAATGTATTTTTATTGAAGCATCTATAAGCAATACTTTACAAGAAACAGGTTTGACTTCATCTAAAAAGCAAGTTTCATCGCAAGCATCATGTATTTCAAAATCTGTCATTTCAACAATGAGTGGATAAGCCTCATAAACCAAATACTCAATGCTATCAGCTGTTTTTAGCACAATTCTGACCAAACTGGTGTCACTATTCAACTCAACATCAGCATTCAGAGAAAGGCCAGTAATATTATCTACAGAGAAAAAAGGGTAAAACTCTCCGTCTTGAGTAAACGTACTTTCAATCATGATAATTTGTGATTGGACTCTGTAGCTGAACATTATTACGGCAAGAATGATCAGACATGCGGAAATTTCACTTACGAAAGCAAATTTTTTCATAATGAACAAGATCTTTGGTTAATAATCTCAAAAGTCTAAAGTTATGAATAATAATTAAAACCAAGAGATAATTATAGAAATTAACATAAGGACGACAGAATGGAAGAAAATATTTGGAATAATTCCATTAAGTTCCTTAGGGATGACAGCACGGTTGACGGAAATTCGTAATTTTGTCCAAAATATCCAAGATGGAACTCAGTAAAATTTTAGCCATATCAGGCAAACCAGGCCTTTACAAGATGTTATCACAAACTAAGGCGGGATTTATAGTAGAATCCCTGGTCGATGAAAAAAGGTTCCCCGTTTTTGCCCATGAAAGAGTAAGCACGCTGGAAGAGATCAGCATTTTCATTGCCGGTGAGGATGATATGCCCCTGAAGGAAGTTTTCAGGAAAATTTTTGATAAACTCGAAGGAAAACCAGGCCTGGATCCGACAGCCGATAGCAAGACCCTTAAAAGTTTCTTCCTTGAGACCATCCCTGCGTATGACCAGGAAAGGGTATATGTCTCTGATATAAAGAAAACCCTGGCCTGGTATAATTTGCTTCTGGAAAAAGAGATGTTGGAGTTCAGGGAAGAGGAACCTGAGGCTTCTGAGACTAATGAAACAAATGAAACTGACGCACCAGCTGCGGAATTAACCGAATGAAAAGAGTCGGGGATTTTATCGTTGTTAATCACAAATGGCTGAATTATAGTTCGTTTATTATCGAACTTGAAGCTCCCAATCCTCTGCCAATAATCCAACCCGGGAATTTCGCAGAAATAGAGATCTCGAATTCTCCGAAAGTTTTTCTCCGGCGGCCTTTTTCGATATACGATGTAAATCCAGCCTCCAATACGCTTAGTTTTTTTGTCAAAGTCATAGGTGAAGGGACACGATTACTTGGTGAAACCCGTAAAGGCGATAAATTAAGTGTGATTTATCCTCTCGGAAATTCCTTTTCGAAGCCGGTTTCAGGCCGGGTTTTATCAGTCGCCGGCGGATCGGGTATTGCACCTTTCATCCTTTATGGCAAAGAATTACAAAATAACAGGACTGAGATCACCTTTCTTTTCGGGGCAAGGTCGGCAGATGAAATTGTATTGACAGACCAGTTCAAAACCTTGGGGAATGTATTGATCACCACGGAGGATGGTTCACTGGGAGAAAAAGGCCTGGTTACCCAACACAGCCTTTTCAGCAATAAAAAACTTCCTTTTGATCTTATCGTCACCTGCGGCCCGGAGCCGATGATGAAGGCGATAGGAAAGATTGCCACTGAAAGAAATATTCCTTGTGAAGCATCGCTGGAAAACACAATGGCTTGCGGTTTTGGCGCTTGCCTTTGCTGCATCGTCCCGACAATTAATGGAAATAAGTGTGTTTGCACGGAAGGCCCTGTTTTTAATATCAAAGATCTGAAATGGTAAACCTCAAAGTAAAAATACACAAGCTGGAACTGAAGAACCCGGTGACTACCGCTTCAGGGACTTACGGCTATGGCGAGGAGTTCATCGATTTCATGGATGTGAACCGTCTGGCTGCCATCTTTGTGAAAGGGATCACACTGGAGAACCGGGAAGGCAATCCTTACCCCCGGATGGCTGAAACCGCTTCCGGCATGCTTAATTCTGTCGGTTTGCAAAATAAAGGGGTAGATTACTTTATTGATACAATTTATCCACGGATACGTAATTTTGATACCCACATCATCCCTAATGTGAATGGTTCCACTATAGAGGACTATGTTACCGTGGCTTCGAAATTAAACGGACTGAAAGGGATAAAAGCCATTGAACTGAACATATCCTGTCCGAATGTGAAAGCCGGCGGCATGGCGTTCGGTATCAATCCTAAATCAGCAAAGGAAGCTACCCGGGCTGTCCGTGATGTTTTCAACGGTACCCTGATCGTCAAACTTTCACCGAATGTGACCGATATCGCTGAAATGGCAAGGATTGTAGAAGATGCCGGTGCCGATTCGGTGTCGTTGGTCAATACTTTCCTTGGAATGGCCATTAATGCCGAAACCCGCAGGCCTATCCTGGGCACCATCACCGGGGGGTTATCGGGACCTGCTATAAAACCCATTGCTCTGCGAATGGTCTGGGATGTATACAGAGCTGTAAAAGTCCCCGTTATAGGAATGGGAGGAATTATGAATGCAATGGATGCGATAGAGTTTATCCTTGCCGGCTCCAGCGCAATTCAGGTTGGTACGGCCAATTACATTGATCCGGCCGTTTCCATTAAAATTCTGGACGGCATAGAAAATTACATGACTCGTCATGGCGTGAAATCCGTGACGGAACTGATCGGAGCGATGAAGATTTAAAGACTCCCTGAATTATTACATTCCTTTGACCAGCATAGCAACCTCGTTGGCCATGCGCATGTTATACTCCATGGCAAGGTCCTGGTAATTGATCAGGTCAATGATCGTTCCGATAAAACACAGGCCAGCCGTAAACAGGTAAAGAATACCCATACCGATCTGGTTGATGAGAAACCGCTGAACGCCGGCAAAACCAACAAATCCCAGCAGGGTAGTCAGGAGAATGATCTGTGGATCCCTTCTCCTGCTGCGGTATATGTTAGCGAAGTTCATCAATTGAGCCTCGGTATAATCCTTGGTCAGGCCCTGAACGAACATCAATTCACGGCCCTGGAGCTCTGGAAGAAATTGGAAAAAATTTGCCATAATAAATAATTTAAGTGGTTGATAAATTCAATGCAGAAGGTTTAATCAAGATTTTAAGCGACCTGTAAACCAAAAGAAAAACAGCCGGAATTCCCAATGGATGGGCAAGGAATGAAGATTCTATATCTAAGCGGAAGAAATATCCGATCGAGCGTCCCAACCCGCAACCCGGGCAATAAGAAATTCCAAGGTTATCTAGCGGACAAAGGGTATAGTGATGAACAGCCGGGTTGCTGAAGGCCAGAAAGATCAGGGCTACAATCCAAATCAGGGCTTCTTTCTTTTGCCAGAGCCATAAGGCAAAATATTTCAATGGGAAGTTCTTCATCATTGTTGGCCTGATTTCACTTAAGGCCAAATATAAGACAAAATCACGTTAAAAATTACTTAACGATAAAATTCATCCTTGCCCCAATTTTCTGGATTGTCAAGGATGTATTGTCGAATCTGCGCAAGGGATTTTTCATCCCTGATAATATGTTCGAAATAATTGCGCTGCCAAACCGGTTCGCCAGGTTTATGCCGTAATTGATTAATTTTTTTCGTCACAGATGATTTATAACCCGCCATCAACGAACCAATGGATTTCGATTTAGGTCCCGTCGGTCTTGTAGGGGCGACCGGTGGGTCGCCCAATTGGTTTTGTGCCCAATCTGTGGGGGCGACCGGATTTTCCGAATTGGTTGGGGCGACCGGATTTTCCGAATTGGTTGGGGCGACCGGATTTTCCGAATTGGTTGGGGCGACCGGATTTTCCGAATTGGTTGGGGCGACCGGATTTTCCGAATTGGTTGGGGCGACCGGCCGGTCGCCCCTACGTCGACCATCGTCATATCGACCATCATCACGTATCAAAACGATCGCATGAAAATGATTGGGCATAACAACAAATTCATCCAATTCAATTTCGGAACGGATGATTGCGGATTGAATCCATTCATCATAGGCAATCCTGCCAAAATCGTTTAAAATCATTATATTGTCTTTAATTTCACCAAATAAATATTCCCTATAGGAGCAACACAAGGTAATGAAATAGAATCCTGGCCGGGAATAATTGTAATCCGGTAATCGGATAGATCGACGGTGATGAATTTCCGGATTGAAATTCCTTACCCAGATCATTTTTTAACTATTTTAATTGGAGACCTAGACAACATTCACCTCTCTCTCCAGATCAACCCCGAATTTTTCCTTTACGGAGCGCTGTATCTTTCCGGACAAATCGAGGATATCCCGGCCTGTAGCTTTCCCGTAATTCACCAGCACCAACGCCTGGTCTTTGTGCACGCCGGCATCGCCTTCCCGGTATCCTTTCCATCCGCATTGCTCAATGAGCCAACCAGCAGCCAGTTTGCAGTTCGCGGTTCGCGGTTCGCGGTCGGCGGTCAGCGAACTGGGAACTGCGAACTGGGAACTGGGAACTGCGAACTGCGAACTCTCATAATAAACGATCCCCGGAAACCTTTCCTTCAAACTCTCCAATAACGAATAACTGATAACCAGGTTCTTAAAAAAGCTCCCGGCATTACCAATAACCTTTGGATCAGGCAGTTTGGATGACCTGATCTGAAGAACGGCTTCACGGATCTTATGCAAATTGATCTCATTGGCTGAAAGATGTTCCAGTTTTTGATTTAATGCCTGGTAGGTCAGGTTATAAACGGGTTTCTTCAGCAAACGGAAAACTACATGGGTAATAATAACCCTGCCTTTCAGCGCTCTTTTGAAAATACTGTCGCGGTAACCAAACTGGCAATTTTCAGTCCCATAGTGGATGGTCTCTCCCGTGCATTGGTTAATCGCTTCTAATGATTCGAAATAATCCTTCAACTCCGTTCCATAAGCTCCGATATTTTGTATCGGGCTGCTGCCGACCTGACCGGGTATTCCCGACAGGTTTTCGAGGCCTCCCCATCCTTTTTTGACGCAGAATTCAACCAGTCCATCCCAGTCTTCTCCGGCTGCGACCCTTAGATGGACCTCCTCTTCATCTTCCTTCAACACCTCCATGCCACGGGTACTGATTTTAATAACTATTCCGGCAAAATCACCGGTGAATAAGACATTGCTTCCTCCTCCCAGGATGATCAGTTTCTTTGATCCGGAGCGAAACTGGCTTAAAAGATGTTTTAGTTCATCATCCGTTATCACTTCGGCAAACTCACGCGCATAAGCCTTAATTCCAAATGTATTATAAGATCTTAGCGGGTGTTGTGAAAATATCTCCATTAGTCGTGCGTTCTTGAAAACAGTAAATTTAAGCAAATGTCGGCGAATTATGCTAATTTAGTGCCATTGGAAATTGCTGTGTTTCTCATTTCTTCATCCTTTTGAAAAAAGTCATCGTATCGGTTATTAACGACCTGAGCACCGACCAGCGGGTGGACAGGGTTTGCCGGACATTAACGGAGATGGGTTTTGAGGTTAAGTTAGTTGGCAGAAAAAAAAAGGACTCCATCCCATTAGCGCAAAGGCCTTATTCAATGTACCGTATGCGGCTGCTTTTTGAAAAAGGGCCGTTATTCTATGCCGAATTCAACTTTCGCCTTTTTATTCTTTTGCTTTTCAGAAAAGTTGAACTGCTTGTCTCTAACGACCTCGACACCTTATTGCCCAATTTTCTAATTTCCAATTTCAAAAATCTTCCCCTGGTTTACGACAGTCATGAGAATTTCACGAAGGTTCCCGAACTGGTTAATCGCAAATGGGTGCAATCTGTCTGGAAAGCCATCGAAAGAATGATTTTTCCCAGGCTCAGGCATGTATTTACGGTCAATGAATCATTAGCAGTCATTTTCCGGGAGTTATACGGGGTCGATGTTAAGGTGGTCCGCAATGTTCCGTATTTCAGGGAATACCGTGTCGAGAAGTCACGTATTGCGCTTGGATTGCCGGAAGATAAGAAGATCATACTCCTTCAGGGAGCAGGGATCAACATCCAGCGAGGCGCAGAAGAAGCTATCCTTGCCATGAAATATCTCGACAACGCAATATTGCTCATCATCGGTGATGGTGATGTCATCGGGAATTTAAAAAAGATGGCTGAAGATCCCTTGCTGAAAGATAAGGTCATGTTTATTCCCCGGTTGCCTTTTGATGAATTATACTGCTATACGGTAAATGCCGACATTGGGCTGACGATTGACAAGGACACTAATATCAACTATCGTTTCAGCCTTCCTAACAAGCTATTTGATTACATCCAGGCCAGGGTCCCGGTACTGGCCTCGCCCTTGCCCGAGATCAGCAAAATAATCCTGAAATACGATGTAGGTTCCCTGATAGTGAGCCATGACCCCCGGCATATTGCCGATAAAATACAGGAGATGCTCCGTGACCCCGTCCGCATTGCGAAATGGAAAGAAAACCTTAAATTTGCCGCTGCAGAGCTATGCTGGGAAAATGAAAAAGAAGCCTTGAAAGAGGTTTATAAAACTTATGCCGGATAAGCACTTACATATTATTTCCTTCGATATACCCTATCCTCCTAATTATGGCGGTGTTATTGATGTTTATTACAAGATCAGGACTTTACACAGACTCGGAATTAAAATCCACCTGCATTGTTTTGAATACCCGGGACGTGACCGGTCGACAGAACTAAATTCACTTTGCGAGGAAGTTTTTTATTATCCGAGGAAAACAGGGCTTCGTTCAGCATTTAGTTTTAAACCTTACATAGTGACTTCCAGGAAGTCGGAAGTTTTAATGGCCAACCTGTTGAAAGATGATTACCCGGTATTGTTTGAAGGGCTTCACAGTTGTTATTACATTGATGATCCCCGTCTAAGGAACCGGATGAAGATATACCGGGAAAGCAACATCGAACACCGGTACTATTTCAACCTGTTCAAAGTAGATGCGAACTTCAGGAACAGGATTTATTTCCTGCTGGCCAGTGCCAAGCTCCGTTTATACCAGAAGGTGTTGCGGAATGCTGACCTAATGCTTGCTGTTTCGCAACATGACACTGATTACCTTCAACAGCATTTTCCAGGCAAAAACATTTATCATTTACCCAGCTTTCACGCAAATAACAATGTTTCCGTCCTCCCAGGCAAAGGTGATTATGCGCTTTACCATGGAAATATAGAAGTCCCTGAGAATGAGTTTGCAGCCACCTACCTGGTTACAAAAGTATTTGACGGGCTTGATATTCCCCTTATCATTGCCGGCATGAAACCACGTGATAAGTTTGTTAAATTGGCGGAATCCAGGCCCAACATAATGGTTGTGGCCAACCCTGACGATGAAAAAATGTTCGACCTTATCAGGAATGCACAGGTAAATATCCTGGTCACTTTCCAGGCTACAGGCTTGAAACTAAAGCTATTAAACACATTATACAATGGGAGGTTCTGCCTGGTCAATGAACCTATGATCAAAGGCACTTCATTGGACGCATTGTGCGAAACCGGTAATACGTCGGAAGAGCTCCGCACAAAGCTAAAAGAACTTTTCAGTGAAGAATTCACCCTTGATGAAGTCAATAGCCGGGCGGAGTTTCTCAAAGAAAGATATGATAACCTGGTTAATGGACAAAGAATGATCGGGCTGATTTACAAGCCGTGAATCCTGCCCCCATCACATCTGATGATTCGGGAAGAAAACTCATTCAATAATAAATAGTTATGCGTTGCCATCAATACGGCACGTCCCGATTGACTGATCTCAATCAACAGTTTCATAATTTCACGGGAAGTTTCAGGGTCAAGGTTACCTGTGGGCTCATCTGCCAGGATGATCTCCGGGTTATTCAGAAGGGACCGGGCAATGGCAACTCTCTGCTGCTCTCCGCCGGACAATTGGTGAGGTAATTTAAATCCCTTGGTGAAAAGTCCTACTTTTTGCAGGACTTCCCTGATCTGCCCGGCCATATCTTTCTTATTTCTCCACCCGGTTGCTTTTAAAACAAACATCAGGTTATCTTCCACATTCCGGTCGCTGAGGAGCTGAAAATCCTGGAAGATTATCCCCAGTTTCCTTCTGAGCAATGGTATTTCTTTATTCCTGATGCCGATAAGGTTAAACCCTGCAACCATGGCCTGTCCTTCTTTAACGGGCAATTCTGCATACATGGCCTTAAGTAGGGAGCTTTTACCCGTGCCGGTTTTACCGATTAAATAAACAAATTCCCCTTGTTTAACCTCAAGGGAAGCCCCGGAAAAAACCATGCTATCCCGTTGGTAAATCGGGACATCCCTGAAATAGATGACGCTTTCGTTTCCCATTATTTCACCAGTCCGCTGAAGCCCATAAAAGCCAAAGATAATATTCCTGCTGTTACCAGCGCAATAGGCACACCTTTCATGCCTTTTGGCGTTCCCATCAGTTCCATATGCTCTCGAATGCCTGCAAATAAGACAATGGCGAAACCAAATCCCACGGCGATAGATGTACCAAAAACAACGCTCTGCAAAAGATTATATTCTTTAGTATGGACAAGAAGCGCTACGCCAAGCACCGCGCAATTAGTGGTAATAAGCGGAAGATAAATTCCAAGGGCCTGATAGAGCGGCGGGGAAATTTTCTTCAGGATAATCTCGACCATCTGCACTAAAGCAGCAATGACCAGGATAAAGCTAATTGTCTGTAAAAATGTTATATCAAAGGGAATAAGTATATATTTATAAACCAACCAGGTTACGATCGTAGCCAAAGCTATAACAAAGACCACCGCAGCGCTCATGCCAATAGCTGTTGAAACTTTATTGCTGACCCCCAAAAAGGGGCAAATTCCAAGAAACTGCGACAATACAATATTGGAAACAAAAATTGCCGATATGATGATGACAAAATATTCCATTTTACGTCGATTTTAAGTAGTTTTTTTAATCCTGTTCATCAGCGCGATAAAATATCCAAGTGCAATGAATGCACCGGGTGAAAGAATAAAAACCAGGATGCCATCGCCTTCGATGAATTTATAACCCAAAAGGGACCCGTTACCCAGGGCTTCCCTCACAGAGCCAAGAAGAAAAAGGGCCATAGTAAAACCTAATCCCATTCCCAACCCATCAATCAGGGAGGATAAAACGCTTTGCTTGGATGCAAATGCTTCTGCCCTGCCCAGAACGATGCAATTAACCACGATCAAAGGGATAAAAATACCCAGGGCGTCATAGAGTGAAGGGGTGTAAGCCTGCATCAGTAACTGGACAATGGTAACGAAAGATGCAATGATAACAACAAATGCAGGAATACGCACCTTATCCGGAACGCTGGATTTAACGGCAGAAACCACAACATTTGAACCGACCAGGACAAATGTTGTTGCCAACCCCATCCCAATGCCGTTAATGGCTGAAGTAGTCACAGCAAGGGTCGGACATGTCCCAAGCAGCAATACCAGGATCGGGTTTTCCTTTATAAATCCTTTTGTGAAGTTTTTCAACTGGTTCATGGTCGGTTTCCTCCTTTCTTTTGATAAGTTTGATAAGCCCGGTCAACTGCATCACAGAATGCCCTGGAGCTGACAGTAGCAGCAGTTATGGCATCCACCTGGCCGCCGTCTTTTTTCACTTTCAGTTTGAATTTATCAGGCTTTTTCCCATTAAACTGGTCCTTAAATTTAGGCTCTTTCATCTTTGTACCCAAACCGGGTGTTTCATTCTGCTGAATGACAGAAATGTTTTGAATAGTGGAGTTCGGTAAAAACCCAACCATCAGCTGGATCTGTGTTGCCCCGTACCCAATATTGGAGTATGTACTTACGGCTGTTCCAACCAGCGTGTCTCCCTTATAAGCCAGGTTAATAACCAGGGAGTCTTTCCCATTTTCGGGCATGACTTTATAGAAAGTGAGGCTGTCAAATTCCGGCAGTACCTCTTTTATGGCACTCTCCTGTTTGGCTTTGACAGCCAGTGCAATCGGCTCCTTGGTAATATTGTAAATGCCGCCAAGGGCCAGTGAAGCGACCAAAGATATCACCAACAGGGAAAGTATCATATTTTTTAAAGAAGATTCTTTTATTGCCATGAGGAAAAAGATTTAATTAATTCTTAACCAGGCCAAACCGCCTGGGTTTAAAACTCCTGTTGATAAGCGGTGTGAAGGCATTCATGATCAGAATGGCAAATGAGACGCCTTCCGGGTACCCTCCCCAGAGCCGTATGATCATGGTCAGAATCCCGCAGCCGGCGCCAAAGATCAACATCCCTCTTGTATTGACTGGTGAAGAGACCATATCGGTTGCCATATAAAAAATACCGAGCATCATGCCACCGGTAATCAGGTGGAATAAAGGGTCCAGGTATCTTTCGGGGTTGATCAGCCAGAAAATACCGGCAAATACCACGACTGATAGAATATAAGAAACAGGAATATGCCAGGTAATGATCTTCTTATAAAACATGTAAAGCGCCCCGATCAGCAAAGCAATAGCAGATACTTCCCCAAGTGACCCTCCCTGGTTACCCAGTAATTCACGTGCATAGTCCGGAATCTGGGGTAACAACTCCGATACTGTCTTGCCTGCCCTCAGTCCTTCTTTTACGATACCCAAAGTAGTCGGGCCGGTAATGGCATCTGTTACGGCCGTACCGCCAAAGATCGCCTTTGGCACCGGCCAGGTGGTCATATCCACCGGAAATGACATTAACAGGAAAACCCGCCCGACCAAAGCAGGGTTAAAGGGATTTTTACCCAGGCCTCCAAAGCTCATTTTCGCGATGGCAATAGCAACGAATGCGCCAACAATGGTCATCCAGACGGGAAGGTTGCTGGGGACATTGAATGCAAGCAATACGCCTGTAACAAGAGCTGATCCGTCGTTAATGGTCAAAATGCCTTTGAGCAGGTATTTCTGAATGACCCATTCAAAGAAAAGGCAGGCCAGTACCGACACCAGCATGACCTTAGCAGCGCCCAGGCCAAAAAAATAAAATGAAACCAGCATCGCCGGGATCATGGCGATAACAACACCGTACATGATTTTCGGCACCGACTGATCAGCGTGGATGTGAGGAGAACCTGAAACTGTGAGTAAGCCCATATCTTATTTTTTTCCTCTGTTTCTGATATTTTGACCGACTTTATTTTTTCCGAGGCGGATATAATCGAGCAATGGACGTCCGGAAGGACAGGTATAGTGGCATGATCCACACTCCATACAATCCATGACCAAATTGGCTTCTGCCATATCCCACATGTTATTCTCCGAGTATTGGGCAAGCAGGATCGGTTCGAGACCCATTGGGCACACCCTTACGCAACGACCGCAACGGATGCATGCCTTCATTTCAGTGCGGGAGGAATTTACTTCGGTAAATAGTAAAAGCCCTGATGTCCCTTTTACAACAGGAACTTCGAGCGAGTTCAGCGCTTTCCCCATCATGGGGCCTCCACTGACAACCTTTCCGGTAATTTCCAGGTCTGCCTGAACCCTTTCCAATAGCTCCTGAACCGGGGTACCTATCCTGACAAGGAAATTCGATGGTTTTTTTACTGTTTTACCAGTCACTGTGACAATGCGTTCGATAAGCGGCTTATTCTTCTGAACCGCTTCATAAACGGCAAAAGCTGTTCCCACGTTATTGACCACACATCCGACTTCAATGGGTAATTTTCCTGACGGGACTTCACGGCCCAGCAAGGCATTGATCAGTTGTTTTTCACCACCCTGAGGGTACCTGACCTTCAAGGCCTGAATGGAAATATTGGGATATTGTTTTGACAATTCAGTCATATGCCGTATAGCCTCGGGTTTGTTGTTTTCGATTCCGATAATGGCTTTTTCTACGCCAAGGCCTTTCATCAGTATCATGGTGCCGATCAGCACTTCTTCTCCTTTTTCCAGCATCAGGCGGTGGTCGGCCGTAAGATAAGGCTCGCACTCAACCCCGTTTATTATCAGGAACTCGGCCTTTTTACCATCCGGGACCATCAATTTGACATGAGAAGGAAAAGTTGCCCCCCCCATGCCAACAATGCCCATATCATGGATCTTTTTAATGATCTCCTCACGCGCAAGGGTAAGTTCTTTCCTGATCCCGGGGCTGCGATCTATTGAAAGTTCCCATTCATCTCCCTCCACTTTAATCACCACAGCCTTTCTTCTAAAACCGGTTTGATCGATCATGTCATCGATCTTAAGTACTTTTCCGGATACAGATGAATGAACATTGGATGAAATGAAAGCTTCGCCTTTAGCGATCAGCTGACCGACTTTCACGGTATCTCCCTTATTAACCATCGGAATACCGGGCGCTCCCAGGTTCTGGTTAACAGGTATGCTAACCTGCCTGGGTAATGGGAAAACTTCAATGGAGCTTTCCTCTGATAGTTTATTTTCGGTTGGATGAACACCTCCTGAACGGAAAGTTTTCAATGCACACATCCTGTTTTTTTGTTTGATAATTCTTCTGCTTCCTTCTCTTTACGGGAAGGGAAATTGATCTCATGGATAGCTTCTGTCGGACAAACAGGGGTGCATTTCCTGCAAAGTTTGCACTTATCGAAATCGATATAAGCCAGGTTTTCTATTAGCGTGATGGCCTCGAAAGGACAAACTTCAACACATTTTCCACATCCGATACACGCAACCGAGCAATTCTTCCTTGCTGGTCCTCCTTTTTCCTCATTAACACAACAAACATAGATCCGGCGGTCTTTTTTGCCTTTGGTCCTTAATTCGATAATGCCACGGGGGCAAGCTTTTACGCAGGCCCCGCAGGCGATGCAGTTTTCTTTGACCACCGGTAAACCGGTTTCAGGTTCCATGAAAATAGCATCAAAATTGCAGGAAACCACGCAATCGCCAAGCCCCAGGCAACCGTACGCACAACCACTGGTCCCCGCATACAAATTATGCGCAAAAGCGCAGGTGGCTGGCCCATCATACTTAACTTTGGCCGGCGCATGCCCGAATGATCCGTTGCAGCGCACTACCGCAATGAGTGGTTCTGCTTCGGAAGCCACCAATCCAAGAATGGCTGCCACCTTTTTCATCACATCCGATCCTCCGACCGGGCAATTCAATCCCTCAATCGACTTTTCATCTTCAGCTTTTTTAACTAATGCTTCTGCAAAATTCCGGCAGCCTGCAAAGCCACATCCCCCGCAATTGGCAGCCGGAAGCGATTCTTCCACAATTCCAATCCTGGGATCTTCTATGACTTTGAATTTCTGGGCGACGAAATATAGCACAACCGCGGATACTAAACCAATCGCACTGAGTGATACAACGCCAAGAATCAATATACTGTCCACCTTAGTCTACTGTTTAAAAATTTACGCCTTAAAACCTGAATATTTCGGTTTTAGAAGGGTGGAGTAAAATTAAAAACAATTGTGAAAATAGTAACAATGGGAATGTAATTTAGGATTTTAAGTAAAGCATTGAACTAGTGTAACTTATGATGAAAAAAAAAGAAGCTTCTAATACCAGGGTATTGAAGCTTCTGAAAATCATAGGTTTCTGTAAAATTTAGAAACCTTCTAAATTG
This sequence comes from Bacteroidales bacterium, assembly GCA_023229505.1. NCBI lineage: Bacteria > Pseudomonadati > Bacteroidota > Bacteroidia > Bacteroidales > Bacteroidales bacterium. Next base: position 141,444 of record JALNZD010000003.1, read on the forward strand.
CTAGTTTTTAAGCTATTTGTAAGGTATATAAAGAACCTTGATTCAACTGATGATCGCAAGCCAAAAATAAAGCTCACTGCAGGACGACTTTTTGCGTGACCTGCTCCTTCATATTGCTGACTTTAAGGTAATAAATACCCTTGGGGAACCGGGATATATTCATGGAGTTGGAATATTGCCCGTCAGTTATAGGGAGTTTCATGGTAAAGACCACAATACCCTGAGTATTGGTCATGGTCAGCATGGTTTCCTGGTTTTTTTCAATCCCCCTGATCTGGAAATTCAGTTGTGAATAGGCAGGATTTGGGACTACTTTAATGGAAAACTGGCTTTCCGTTCCTTCTCTGATGCCTGTGCACTGATCGATTGTAATCTTCACCTTATCAGTATGAGAGCTTTCACAAGGAAGTGAATCGTATGCTGTCAGCCTCAGCCATACAAATCCTTTAGAAATGTCCTCTGTCCCGGGCGTGTATAAAGGATTAAATATCTTTACATCATCGAAAGTACCGTCCCCATCAGATTTCCAGAGGATCGAATCCTGGTATTCCGCTGACCCTGAAAGCATAATTGTCTCATCAGCGCAGATCGTAGAATCAGGTCCCGCATTCGCTTTTGCTATCTTAGCTAAAGAAACATTGACAGTGTCAGAGTCTTCTTGTCCGGGCAAATATCCCGTTCCGACCATCCACAGGGTCATCCCTCCGTTTACAACGTCCCCCTGACCTCTGAGATAAACAGCCTGTATTTTTGATGGATCAACAAAGAACCCATCTCCTGATGAGTACCATTGGACAGATTGCTGATAAAAAGACTGGGCATCAGCCTGGAATGGCTCAGTTTCACAGATAATGGTATCGTTTCCGGCATCGACTTCAGGCGGTAAAATAGGGCCGAAATTGAACGAGGCAATCCGGGTCTTCCACCCGCTTTTGTAATATTCATTCGTAAACCAGAAGGTGGAATCATCAGTCGGGTCGACTGAAAGGCAGGAATAATCGCCCCAACGATCCATGCCGCTTTGAGAACTTGTTCCGCCAATGATCTGTATTTCTTCAAGGTTCATTTCGCCCGGTGTCGCATCAGCACGTCTTCCTACATAACGGATTGACGGATAAGTTGATGCGCTGGAAATACTGAATCCAAGACCGATATCTCCGTTACCGTTCATTGCAATACTTCCCATCCATCGGTATTCACCATCATCAGGGGCATAAGTGCCTTGTTGATATATATACCAGTCGCCGGTCTCTTTACGTAATTCATACCACCTGACACCTGTCCGGCCGGCGCCTGCATTGACAGTATGGTTAGCCACCAAAGTCTGGTAAGTGCCGAAATTACGGTATTGCAGTCTGAACATGATCATCATGCCAAGGTCATCAAGCCTGGTGCCGGTGCCAGGTTGCGGCACTCCATTGAGATTTGGGTTAAAAGAAGCCGTAGTGAGGTCGCTGACCATCGTGAAAGCAGAACCTGATGGTGAATCCCAGTTAACATCAAATTCATATACTTCAAAATTCTGTGAGGAAAATGTCCTTAAGTGAGCAAAATAACAAGGGGAACCGACAGGAGGTGGCGTCCCGTCAAAATCTGCCGGCAGCATACTGAAAGTTCCGGAAGGCTGGTTAAAATAAACCATTTGGGCATCCGGGCTGCCAGCAAGCATCGAATCACGCTCGAAAGCCGCCACACCCACACGGGTATAACTGCCGAACATATTAAATGTCGCGTAATAAGCATCCGGCCACACTGATAATTTTGGATAATCATTGAAAGCCGGCATCTGAAAAGCATACCGGTTATAAGATCCCAAGGGGTCAGACGTTGATGAGACGGCTACCAGTTGCCAATAAGTTCCATTAGACGTATTTACAGCAAATTGCGAAGCAATCCACCGGTCAGCTAATTCATCATATAAAACAACCGGGTCACCGTCGTTTGTACCTGTCCAGGGTCCGATGAACCCGTCCCATAATGTGCTGTTATCGACTGGGCCATAAAGTAAATTTCCCTGCTTATCCCAGATGGCAAAAGCAAGGTTTATCATTTGAAAATAATGATCAGGACCCACATCGCCTTCAGTATCAGGTGGAGCACAACTGCAGAGATTTCCAACGCCTTCAAAATTAAGTACCGGTCCTGCAATTTCCCTCGAGGCAGGATATGATTGCTGCAGTACCGGATCAACAAAATCTTCCGGGATGTTTGCTTCCATGTTTTTGTATTCATCTTCCATGGATTTATTCTGGATGATATTATCTTTCCAGGAACGGTCACGCTCTCCCGGGAGGACAATAGGCATATCCCTCAGCGGTGGGGTAACATCAAAATAAACTGCTTTTGAGACGATCGGGACATTTTGCTCCTGGCTATCCTGTCCCTGGATGAATCCTGCCATCAGCATGGCAAGCATGAAAATAAAATAGTGATAAAATTTCATAGTTTTTCTTTTTGATTTTAGATATGGGAGTGTGAAAAATGAATAATGAATAATTATTAATAACAACCGAAAACCCCTGTTGTTCAATTCATTCGATCCGAAACCTGAATTCTTTTCTTAACTGCTTTCTGAACAAATATAATGTAAGATAATAGGGTACAAGCATTAAAAGGGAAAGCAAAGCCGCCAGTCCTTCATGTTTGAGGACGGACAGAAAAAGAATGATGGATCCCACTAATACAACTAATGGCAGTACATAGCCCATTAATACGGCCTTCTGCCCCAAAGATTCTTCCATTCTGACCATTACCTGTTCCCCTGGCTTCCGGTTTCCTGAAGGGTCAATATCTGCTTCGATGATTTTTTCCTCAACATCGGCAATGGTGCACGCTCCTTTCGCATGACATGAATTGCAGGCAGAATGTGAAAGTATCCTGACAAAAATTTTATCTCCGGTAATGCTTTCGATAATTCCGGGATGAATAATGGTGGCTGAAGCCATGAGAAGTTTGCTGATTTCCGGTCACAAAGATAGCAGAAAATCAATCGCCCCCGACAGAACCGTATGTCAGTCATAAATAAACTATTAATCTGAATAAATGATTCATGGAGTAGAAACCGACACAGGCAGAACCTTTCCGTTGAACCATTGGTGACCACGGAGGGAGAATTCAGTGATAAAAGCAGCCATCTCTCCGGCGGAGAGAGGCGCTTTATAGCCGGGAAAAGCTTGCTCCAGCATCTCTGTTTGTGCTGATCCCAAAGCAAGGCAGTTAACTTTTATCTGCCTGCCTTTGAACTCTTCAGCCAGGCATTCAGTCAATATAGCCAAAGCGCCTTTGCTGGCGCTATAAAGCGACAAACCAGGGAATTTCGCACTCCCCTGGAAGCCTCCCATACTGCCAATATTGACAATATGGGCGTTTTTGGAGAAATGAGGAAGCAGGTGCCTGGTCAGATTGAATACGCTCTTTACATTTGCATGGAACATCAGGTCAAAATCGCTTTCTTCCATATTCTCAAAAGGCTTATGGAGCAATAATCCGGCATTATTGACCAGGATATCAACGTTATTCATTATTCTCAGAATTTCCGGCACTAATATTGCCGGATAATTACCTTGCAATAAGTCAAATGGAAAGATATGTACATTATCAATACCGCTTATATTCCTGCATGTTTGTTTCAATTTCTCCAGTCCCCCTTTTCCGCGGGCTATTGCAAAGACATTGTTTTGCCGGTCCTGTGCGAAATTCTTAACGGTTTCAAAACCGATTCCACGGCTTGCGCCTGTTACAATGATATTCATGGTGCAATTTTTGCAATTAAAAACAAATTTAGCAATTTGCAGGGACAACCCGGGCTTTCCTATATTTATTACGACATGGATTTATTTGATAAATTTGCAATAAACTTCAAGGTATGAAAGAAGTCATTCTCCTGATGATGTTCACCATTCTTGCAACATGGGTAAAGGTAGAGGCACAGGATGACCCCTTCGATCCTATCTTTAAAGCTATGCAGGGATCAGATGCCAGAAGTTTGTCAGCTTCATTCAACGTAACTGTCGAGTTGCTCCTTCCGGACAATGAAAATACTTACAGTGCAGCACAGGGTGAAATGATTATGAAAGATTTCTTTAAAAAATATCCGCCTGATTCTTTTACAGTAATTCAAAAGGGTACAATTGATCCCATATCCAGGTTTGCAATTGGTAACTATGTTACCGGCAACAGGCAATACCAGGTATATATCAATCTGCGCAAGGAAAAAGACCGCTTCCTGATTCAAAAGATCAAGTTTGAAGAGAAAAAAAAGTAACCGGACCCTCCGCATGAATATTGAAGAAATTATCCGGCAAGCACTGGAAGAAGATATTGGTAATGGTGACCATACTTCCCTGGCAACTATCCCCGGGGAAGCAACCGGTAAGTCGAAGCTGCTGATTAAAGAAGAAGGAATCCTGGCAGGTGTTGATATAGCCAGACAAGTTTATTATCTTCTCGATCCATCCCTTAAATTTGATATCCTGATAGCGGACGGATCAGCCGTTATGCCCGGTAATATTGCCTTTTACATATCCGGAAGTTCCCGGTCCATCCTCACTGGTGAACGGCTGGCACTCAATTTCATGCAAAGGATGAGCGGCATTGCTACTGCTACTTCGCAGTTGGTAAAACTTATTGAAGGTACCGGAGCAAAGATCCTTGACACCCGGAAAACCACCCCACTTTTAAGGGAATTGGAAAAGACCGCGGTCAGGCTGGGCGGCGGGGAAAACCACCGGATGGGACTTTACGATATGATCATGATCAAGGATAACCACGTGGATTTTGCCGGAGGTATCAGGCAAGCCATTGAAGCCGTGAATGCCTATCTAAGCAAGATGAAGCCTGAAGAATTAAAAATTAAAAATGAAAAATTAAAAATTGAGATTGAGGTTCGTAATTTCCGGGAATTGGAAGAGGTATTAAGCGTCGGCAGGGTTGACAGGGTCATGCTCGATAATTTCACGGCTCCTGACCTGGTCAAAGCTGTGAAAATGATCGGTGGACGTTTTGAAACTGAAGCTTCAGGGGGCATTAATGCCCATAATATCAGGGAATATGCTGAAACAGGAGTGGATTTCATTTCTGTCGGCGCCCTGACTCACCACATCAAAAGTCTGGATATGAGTCTTAAAGCGGTACTATAGCCTTTATATGAAGGAATTTATTATAAGAATCTCAGTAAAAGTTAAAGGCTTAATCACGAAGCTTTTCAGACTAATTTTTATTCCGCTTTTCCTTCTGTCACGTAAAATTGTCCTTCCGGGATTTAGAGGTGTCTCTCTTTACGAAGTAGGATTGTTTTTTATCCGTGGAATGAAGAAAAGTTCGATATCCCTCCGGGCTAACGCCATCTCCTATTCTTTCATCATTGCTTTCGTTCCGGCCGTTCTATTTTTATTTACCCTGATTCCTTATATTCCAATTACTGACCTGAAAGAGAATATGATGATGACCTTGCAGGAAGTTATCCCCTATGAAGCCTTCATCCTTTTACGGTCAACCATTGAAGATATCATAACCAACCAGCAAACCGGCCTGCTCTCCATAAGTTTTTTAATCACTCTCTATTTTGCCGGTAGTGGGGTAATTGCTATCATGAATGCCTTTAACCAGTCTTCCCATTCAATTGAGTCGCGTACCTCTTTAAAAAAGCAACTGATTGCTTTGTTACTGGTATTTATCCTTGCGGTAAACATGATTATCTCCGGTGCAGCCCTTGCCTTATCATCTATTGTATTGTATTTTATGGAAAGCAAAGGTATAATAAGTGATAATTCCACTTTGTTCTTGCTGCAGGCGGGTCAGTGGGTCATCATCCTGCTTACTTCTTTGATTGCTTTTTCAAGCATTTATTACCTTGCACCGGCTAAAAAACGGGTTTTCCCTTTCTTTTCAGCCGGATCCATACTTGCTTCTCTGTTATCCGTCTTAAGCTTTAAAGTGTTTTCAATCTTTATTGAAAACTTCACCAATTACAACAGATTTTATGGATCATTAGGAACCATGATCATGATCATCGTGTGGATCAACCTTACTGCCCTGATGTTATTAATTGGCTTTGAACTGAATGCCAGCATTTACGAGGCAAGCAAGAATAAATTGAACGATAAAGAAGGATCAGAGGGTGATGCATAGCATAACCAGGTGGATTTGCATGCATATTATTTTCAGCTAACTTTGTGCTTTTTATGACGTTAATTTAACGATCAATTAAAATTCATGACCAATCATAAGATTGTCTTTATCGGAGCAGGAGCTATTGGAACAGCCCTGGGCAATTCTCTCGCTAAGAATAATGAAAATGACATTACGTTGGTTTCGATTGAAGAAGAGGTGGTGAATTCCATCAACCAGATTCACGTCAACCAGAAATACTTTCCGGGCATCTCATTGAATCCACTATTAAAAGCCACATGCAGCACCGAACCGATAAAATCGGCCGGGTTCATCTTTTCAGCGATCCCATCTGCTGAAACCGTCCGTTACCTGGAAAAACATAAAGAAATCATTCCCGCTGATTGTATTATTGTCAACCTTGCTAAAGGTTTTGGCGAACATAATTGCACCATCATCAAATGCCTGAAAGAGTTCCTGCCAAACCCGGTCTGCCCGATGAAAGGACCAACCTTTGCCCGCGACATCATCAATAATCAACCGACCGCTTTCACTGTCGGATCTGATGATCCTAGCCTTTTCCCCAAATTCAGCCAATTATTCCGCGATACGAACATATACCTGGATTACAGTACCGATGTCCAGGGTGTGGAGATCCTGAGCATCCTGAAAAATATTTATGCCATCGTGGCAGGTATAACCGATGCCAGTTTTGATGCACCTAACCTGCGTTCCCTGGTGTTGACAAAGGCTTTTAAGGAGATGAGGAATATACTTCTTGAATTCGGCGGCTGCGAACAGACCATGTTCAAATTCTGCGGATTTGGCGATTTCACACTGACTGCCCTGAACGACCTCAGCAGGAACCGTACCCTGGGACTCCTTATCGGCAAAGGATTTTTTACGAGGGAAATGTCAGATAAAGTGGTACTCGAAGGAAAAATCGCTGTGAATGTTTTAGTGGAGGTACTGGCATCAAGGAATCTCAATGGACACTTCCCCATCCTGCATGAATTGCATAAAGTTTTTACTGACCATTACGATCTCTCGCAATTTGTCAACCGGATCATCTCGTTCCAGGGAGATGAAGACTATTAAATTAAAAATTAAAAATTAAAGACTTCCAACGATCTTCCTGGCTTGCTCCAAAACTACCGGAATGCCTTTGGCATTGGTTCCGCCTGCTGTGGCAAAATGAGGCTGTCCCCCGCCCCCGCCATTGATCTCACGGGCCAGTTCCCTGACCAGGTTACCAGCATGCAATCCCCTTTCTTTTACCAGGTCAGCGGACAGCATCAGGCTTATGTTCACCTTATCTTCTGAGATAGTGACAAATAAAATAAACAGGCTGCCGGGCTGGTCACTCATTGAAAAAGCCAGATCCTTGGCTGTTTTTGCATCCAGGTCAAGTTTTGCCCCAATGAACGAGATTCCATTGATCATTTCAGCATTCCGGAGCAGTTCAACTTTCAATGCATCAACCCGGTAACGATTATGCTCTTCGATCTTTCTTAACAGGGCCTTGTTCTCTTCAGCCATGCTTTTTACACTTTTCGCCAGGTCCTTGGTATTCTTTAATATTTCGCGGATCTCTTCGATGAGCGCCAGTTGCTCGTAAAAATAAGCTTCCGCCTTCTCGCCGGTAACAGCTTCAATACGCCTGACACCCGCGGCGATGGCCCCTTCAGAAATGATTTTGAAAAAGCCGATCTGGCCTGTCGAGGGAACATGGGTGCCGGCACAAAGTTCGACAGAGTAACCCGGATCAAACGTAATCACCCTGACTTCCTCCCCGTATTTTTCTCCGAACAAAGCCATGGCCCCCATTTTTTTAGCTGCTTCGACCGGGACTCTCCGCTTCTCGCCTTTGCTGATGTTCTCCCTGATCCTGCTGTTAACGATTATCTCAACTTCGCGAATCTCCTCATCCGTCATTTTAGTGAAATGTGAAAAATCGAAACGAAGGTGATTCTCATCCACCAGTGATCCTTTTTGTTCCACATGGTTCCCCAGGACTTTCCTTAAAGCGGCATGCATAAGGTGGGTAGCGCTGTGGTTATTTGCCGTCGCTCCTCTTTTCCCGCTATCCACTACTGCCCTGATTTTTTTACTTAAATCAGACAGCATCTCCGTCGTTTTATGAATGACCAGGTCGTTCTCCTTGTAAGTATCTTCCACCATGACCCGCTGGCCGCCACATTCCAGGTAGCCCCGGTCACCAACCTGGCCACCGGATTCGGCATAAAATGGAGTCCGGTTCAGGACCAGTTCAAAATATTCCTGCCCCTTCGCTTTAACCTTTCGGTATTTCACGATCTCCACATCAGCCTCGAGTGCATCATATCCTAAAAATTCCGTGGCTTCACCATCAGATTTCAAGGCAACCCAATCATGCGTATCCACCTGTGCCGCATTTCGCGACCGGTTTTTCTGCTCTTCCAGGCCTTCCTGGAATCCTTTCATGTCAATCGACCAGCCTTTTTCCGCTGCCATAACCTGCGTAAGATCTACCGGAAAACCAAAGGTGTCGAACAATTCAAAAGCAAATTTGCCGCCGATCGTTTTTTTTGTGTCATTCTCCTTGAGATATTGCTCAAACTTCCTGATGCCATGAGAGAGAGTCCGCAGGAAGGATTGTTCCTCTTCAGCCACCACCTTGCGGATCAGTTCCCCCTGTGAACGAAGCTCAGGAAAATAAGCCCCCATATTCGAGGACAATACCGGGACCAGCTGGCCCATGAACGGCTCCTTGAGATCAAGGAAAGTATAACCGTAACGGATGGCCCTTCGCAGAATCCGGCGGATGACATATCCGGCCCCGGTGTTGGATGGAAGCTGACCATCGGCAATAGCAAAAGAGACAGCGCGCAAATGATCGGCAATCACGCGCATCGCAATATCTTCATCTACATTATTACCATAAGCTATTCCTGAAATTCTCCCAATTTCATTAATAACAGGCTGGAAAATATCTGTATCATAATTTGATTTCTTCCCCTGTATGACCATCGTCAGTCTTTCAAAACCCATCCCGGTATCAACATGCTTCTGTGGCAAAGGAACCAGCTTTCCGTCCATCTGGCGGTTAAATTCGATGAAAACCAGGTTCCAGATCTCGACAACCTGCGGATGACCTTTGTTGACCAGCTCCCGGCCCGGGATTTTCAGCTTTTCGTCATCACTTCTGAGGTCATAATGAATCTCGGAACATGGGCCGCAGGGTCCGGTTTCACCCATCTCCCAGAAATTGTCTTTTTTAGGACCAGGCAATAGCCGCCCGGGCGGTATGATACGGCTCCATATTGCGGACGACTCAATATCTTTTCCCAGGTTATCTGAAGCATCCCCTTCAAACACCGTTGCATACAGGTTTTCTTCAGAAATCCCATAGACTTTTGTCAGCAGTTCCCAGGCCCATTCGATCGCTTCTTTCTTAAAGTAATCCCCGAACGACCAGTTTCCCAACATTTCAAACATGGTATGGTGATAGGTGTCATGTCCGACTTCTTCCAGGTCGTTATGCTTGCCGGAAACCCGGAGACATTTCTGCGTATCGGCAATGCGAAGATGTTTCGCCGGCGCATGTCCGAGGAAAATATCTTTAAACTGGTTCATACCTGCATTGGTGAACATCAAAGTCGGATCATTCCTGACAACCATGGGCGCCGATAGGACGATTTTATGAGCCTTTGATTCAAAAAATTCTAAAAATATTTTCCTGACTTCTGCTGATTTCATTAATATTCTGATTATTTGCCCGTCAATATGCTTTTTCAAAATGAACTGCAAAATTAATTTTATTTATTTTTGCTCTCTGGTTAAATACTTAAAAAGGTAGAATTATATTAATTCTTATAAATGATGAAGTTATAAAATGGGCAAGAGAGTAAAATACGTATTCAACCATAAAACCTTATCGTTTGAACATGCCAGGCTTACGGCAAGGCATTATATTCTGAAAATTCTTTCTTACTTATCAACAAGCGTGGTTTTTACAGTGGTCTTCGTGGTAATCGGCTCTTACTTCTTCGATTCACCAAAAGAAAGAATGCTGAGGCGTGAGATCAGGCAATATGAGCTTCAGTATAAACTAATGAACGAACGTCTTGAAAAACTACAGGTTGTCCTGAATGATATGGCCGACCGTGATGATAATATCTACCGTGTTATCTTTGAATCAGAGCCAATACCTTCTGAAGCCAGGAAAGCCGGTTACGGGGGAGCAGACCGTTACAAAGACCTTGAAGGATACCGGAATTCTGACCTTCTCATTCAAACTGCTGCAAAATTGGACCAGATCACGGCTAAAATGTACGTTCAGACCAAATCGTTTGATGAAGTCTATGAAATGGCCCGTGATAAAACGCGGCTTATTGCGAGTATTCCAGCCATTCAACCTGTCAGCAACCAGGACCTCCGTCGTTTGTCATCCTACTTTGGTTACCGGACGGATCCTTATTATAAAGTGCCGAAATTCCATGAAGGCGTAGATTTCTCTGCTCCACCGGGGACCGAAATTTATGCAACCGGGGATGGAGTCGTGATCACCAGTGAGCGATCAAAAGGCGGATATGGGAACCAGATCATCATCGACCATGGCTTTGGTTACAAAACTATGTATGCTCACCTTCAGTCATTTAAAGTGAGGGCCGGAGAACGGGTTAAACGCGGCCAGGTTATCGGTACGATAGGAAGTACAGGTAAATCCACATCTCCCCATTTACATTATGAGGTCTGGAAGAGTAACCAGGCTGTAAATCCTATTAATTATTTCTTCAACGACGTCACGCCACAGCAATATGAGGAGATGCTCATGTTATCTCAGCGCCCGTCGCAAACCATGGATTAATGCTAAACTGAATGGCAGAAAAGCTTTATTATACAATAGGTGAAGTCTCTAAGATGTTCCGGGTTAATCCATCATTGATCCGTTTCTGGGAGAAGGAATTCACCATAATCCACCCTCAGAAGAATAAAAAAGGCAACCGTGTATTCATTGCAAAAGATATCGACAACTTACGGTTGATTTATAACCTGGTGAAAGAAAAGGGATACACGATCCAGGGTGCCCGTGATCATCTTTCAAAACACAAAAGCGAAGCGGAAACGAATATTGAGGTTATAAAATCCCTTCAGGAAATCAGGAGCTTACTTATCGAGGTAGGGAAAGGGCTCCCCTGATCATTCAATTCAATGCCCCAGGCTTAAAAATATCTTTCATTCTTTAAAAACTCCACCACGTATTCTTCAATTCCTTCTTCCAGGGAGTAAAAAGAATTATCATAACCTGCCGACCGGAGTTTCTCCATCCTGGCTTCCGTAAAGTACTGGTATTTATCGCGAATGTCTGCCGGGGTATCTATAAAAACGATATTTTCCGGAAAATCCAATGCGTGGAAGGTGGCCCGGGCAAGATCAAGGAAGGTCCTTGCTTTGGCGGTTCCGAGGTTATACAGGCCGCTTTGCTCTCCCCTTTTAAAAAGGAAAAAGAGGACGTCAATAACATCTCTCACAAATATAAAATCCCTTAGTTGCTCCCCATCTTTAAAATCCGGATTATGCGACCTGAACAGCCTGACCATCCCTGTTTTCATGATCTGGTGATAGGCATGAAAGATTACTGAAGCCATCCTGCCTTTATGATATTCATTGGGCCCATAAACGTTGAAGAATTTAATCCCGGCCCAGAACTGAGGAGACTGATGTTGCGAAAGAACCCACTTGTCGAAATCATTTTTTGATTCCCCATAGAGATTTAAAGGTCTGAGTTTTTCAACGATGCGGTGGTCATCATCATAGCCCAATTCACCCATACCGTAAGTCGCGGCTGATGAAGCATAGATCAGCCGGATGCCATGACGGACGCATGCATTCCAGACCGATTTGGAGTAATTCAGGTTCAATTTGTCGAAAACCGAACGGTCAGACTCCGTAGTATCAGTCCTGGCACCCATATGGAAGACAAATTCCACTTCATTTGCATGATTTTCTATCCAGCCGCTGAAAAGATCCCGGTCTACCTTTTCCAGGTAAGCTTTGTGAATATAATTGTTCTCTTTTTCAGGATGCGAAAAATCATCAACAAGGATGATATCCTTATATCCCTTGTTATTCAGCTTGCCCACAAGGCAACTTCCGATAAATCCTGCGGCTCCTGTAACAACGATCTTGCTCATTTTCGACTCTGTTATGAACGATACTCAAAATTACAATTAATCTGCTAAATCCTTATCTCTACCTCCACTTTTTTGAATCCATCTGAGGATTTATTATTTATCTTTGCACCCTCCATACCTTAAATAAATAAGACAAATAATCAATAAACTTATAAATCATTTTTAAAATGAACCTGAATCATTTACGTTTTACTATCGCTCTTCTTATAACCATGGTCCTGTTTGGATTCTCTTCATGGGCCCAGATCAGTGAAGGTGGAATCCCGCTGAGCTTTACAACGAATAACCTGGCTTTTCAGTTCGATCAGAAAGAATTTGCTAAACCAGACATGGCGCAGTTAGTCCTTGAAGACCAGCTTAATGCTGAATCCAAATTCCCGTCGCCTGAAAGGATGGCCGTTTCCGTTCCTGTTAATTTGGATTTAAAAACTGCCGGAAGCTGGGAAACCCTGGCAGATGGTTTACTTATATGGCGGTTAAAGATCACAGTTCCCGGTGCCCTTGCACTTGGGGTATATTATGATCATTTCCACATGCCTGAAGGAAGCAAATTGTTCCTTTACAATGAAGCTAAAACCCAGGTTATTGGAGCTTTCACATCTCAAAACAATCATGAGTCTGGCTTATTTGCTACCGAATTCATCCAGGGAGAAACTGTCACACTGGAATACACTGAGCCGGCAGGAACAATTGAAGAGGCTGTAATCAGCATTTCAGAGGTTGCCTATGCCTATCGTTTCATTGAATTCTCAAACAACGGGCGCGATCAATCATGGCCATGTATGATCAATGTGGCTTGTTCAGAAGGAGATGGCTGGGGAGATCAGATCAAAGGTATCGCCAGGTTATTGACCAAGATCGGCTATAATTATTACTGGTGCTCCGGTTCATTAATCAATAACACCAGCAACAACCGGATTCCATACTTGCTCACTGCTGAGCATTGCGGTACAGGTGCCAGTACATCAGATCTTAACCAATGGATGTTTTATTTTAATTACCAGTCCGCCACCTGTACCGGAAATTATGGTTCTTCCGGCAATACTGTAACCGGATGTGCACTTAAGGCAAAAGATCCGCTCACCACCGGATTTGATGGTGGAGACTTCGAACTTGTACAACTCAACGGCACCCCTCCTTCCTCTTATAATGTATACTACAATGGATGGAACCGCACCAATATCCCGGCTGACAGTGGGGTTTGCCTTCATCATCCTAATGGTGATATTAAAAAGATTTCGACCTATCTCACTCCGATGATCTCTTCCACATCGTGGAACGGGACTCCATCCCATTGGAGGATCACATGGTCGGCGACCGAGCATGGCCGTTCCATTATGCAGCCAGGTTCCTCCGGTTCACCGATATTTGATCAGGATCATTATATCATGGGCGACCTCTCTGGCGGATATGAAACTAATTCTTGCGATACCCCTTCCCCTGCCTGGTATGGAAAGGTTTGGTACGGTTGGGATCAGAACGGGAATACACCTGCTACACGGCTCAAAGACTGGCTCGATCCGACTAACACGGGAATCTCCAAACAACCAGGCCTTTCTTCCCAGATCTTACCTCCGGTCGTCGATTTCACTTCGGATACCACCCACGTAAACCAGTATACACCCGTACAGTTCACCGACCTGACGACAGGAAACCCGGCGACATCATGGACATGGTCCTTTCCCGGCGCTACACCTGACTCTTCCAACGAGCAAAATCCATCCGTCACTTATAATGAATACGGTGTGTTCGATGTTTCGCTGACGGTCGAAAACCCTGATGGCACTGATACCGAAACCAAGACCGGTTACATGACAGTCGACCAGGTTTTAGCACCTGAAGCTGATTTTATAGCCAGCCAGGTAGAGATTACTGAAGGTGAAATGATTGATTTTACTGACTTTTCCGTGAATAACCCCATCGCCTGGACCTGGGTTTTCGAAGGCGGGGAGCCTATCACTTCAAATGACCAAAATCCTGATTCGGTCGTCTACAGCACGCCCGGCGTGTTTGATGTAACCCTTACATCTGCCAACAACGCTGGCTCTGATACTGAACTCAAGGAAAATTATATCACCGTGAATGCCGGTCTGCCGCCAACTTCCGATTTCTACGCTGATGTGACGGAAATTGAGGTCGGAGATACGGTTAATTTCTTCGATCTGTCCATAGGCGGTCCCACTCAGTGGACCTGGACTTTTGAGGGTGCAACGCCCGGGGGATCAGGACAACAAAACCCGATAGATATAGTTTATCCGACAGAAGGTGCCTTTAATGTCCAGCTCAGAACTAAAAATACTTTCGGTAATAACACTATGTTAAAAGAAGACTACATCGCTGTGGGTAATGTCAGTGTGAAAGAAATGAGCCATAACCAGGGTGCGGTAATATATCCCAACCCGAGCCATGGTGAAGTAAGAGTCAGATTGTTGGGAGGCATGGAGGCATGGGGGCATGGGGGCATGGTTGAGGTATCTGTGATTAATTCCATAGGAAATGTGATCATGACCATAAACAATGATTTGTCAGACCGTGAACTGGCCATTGACCTGGGTGACCAACCAGACGGGCTTTACATTATCCGGATCATGTCAGATGATCGTTCGGTTCAGAAGAAATTATCCCTCTTTAAATAGGAAAGATCGATTTTAATCAATGAAGTTATCTTTTATAATATTCATTCTTTTTTTAACCTCTTCCCCTCTTCCCCTCTTCCCCCAGATATCCCAGGGCGGGATGCCGGCCAGTTTCAATAGGTCACTCCTGGTTGACATCCCTGAAGTTTCTTTACCGGTTCCTGCATTTGATAAAATCAGGGCTGAAGATGATGAAGCTGAAAAGCAGGGTTTTCCCAGGCGTGTTGGCGTGGCAGTCAAAGCCGGTATTGACGTGATCCGCGATGGCAAATTGGACGTACTGCCAGATGGTACCCACATATGGCGGATTTCGGTTTCATGCAATGGGGCGCTTGCTATAAGCCCTTATTTTGATGATTTTAGCCTGATTGGCGGATGCCGGATGTTTGTGTATGATGAATCAAAAAAAGTCATACTGGGGGCATATACTTTCTTTAATAATAAAGAAAACCGTTTATTTTCAACCGAATTGGTTCCCGGCGACCACCTGGTCATTGAAATTAACGCCGACCCGGCGATTACAGCGCTTCCTTCCTGCGTGGTTTCAGAAATCTCTTATGTTTACCGTGATTTGCCTGATTTCGTTAGAAACCGGGGGACCGCAGATGACTGTGAAGTAAATATCAATTGCCCTGAGGGTGATAACTGGCAAAACCAGAAACGCGGTGTAGCCAGGATTTATGTCAAGCATGACGGCGGGTTCTTCTGGTGCACAGGTTCGTTGCTTAACAATATACTAAAAAACCGGGAGCCGTATTTTCTGACTGCCGATCATTGCGCACCGGATGTCACACCCGCAGAGCTTTCGGAATGGATATTTTATTTCAATTTCGAAGCGCCAGGTTGTGAAAACCCTACATTCAATCCCACCCCGAACAGCCTGGACGGAGCGGTCAAACTGGCCAACGCCAATACCAATGGTTCTGACTTTTTGCTCCTCCGCTTTGATAATGAAGTCCCGGAGAATTATGAACCCTATTTCAATGGCTGGAATATTGATAACCAGGCAAGCCCGAATGGGGTTACCATTCATCATCCTGCCGGAGATATCAAAAAGATATCCACCTATACGGTTCCCCTTCAATCTTCCCAATGGTCAGGCACTTTAGGGACACATTGGCTGGTTTATTGGTCGGAAACAGAGAGTGGCTGGGGTGTCACAGAGGGTGGTTCATCAGGTTCACCATTGTTCGATTATGCAGGGAAGATTGTCGGCACGCTGACTGGTGGACAGGCAGCTTGCGATTCTGACGGCGGCGGTGCCGGCACTGGCCCGGACCAGCCCGACTATTATGGAAAGTTCTCTTATTCCTGGGATCAGAATGGCAGTGAACCCTCCCGGCAATTAAAATACTGGCTGGATCCTCTTAACTCAGGGGTGACTTCCCTGACCGGTATGAATGCCAGTTTAACAGCAGCATTTCTGGCCGATAAAACACTTCTGCTGATCGGTAACACAGTAAAATACAGCAATTTATCTTCCGGCTTACCGGTATCCTGGGAATGGACCTTTGAAGGTGGTGATCCGGAATCTTATTCGGGTGCAGAACCGCCGGAAATAAAGTATCTGGCCGGCGGCATGTTTGATACAAAACTTATCGTATCGGATGGTGCCGATTACGATACCCTCCTTTTAACAGATTACATCCATGTTGTCGGAAAAGTCTTTCCAAATCCCGTTTCTGATTTTGTAAACATTTACCTGGAGGCAGAATTACCGGTAGTAATAAAGGCAGAGGTCTTTAATATTATAGGCCAGAAAGTACTTGAGAAAGAATTTCCCGACCAGGATTCCAGGTTGTTGACAATTGACCTATCCTCACTTTCTGCAGGTATTTACGTCGTGCGACTGCAGGTTAAGCAGCAGTTTATATGGGCTAAGGTAATGGTCAGCCGGTTAGGTCCCTCCAAATAAAAACCTATCCCTCCTGGTAAGGAAGGATAGGCATATTGTTGCTGTCTTTTCGGGTAGTGTATTGTTCAATTCATCGATAATTATTTGCTCAGTAGTTCGTTAATTTATACTGCAAAACTAATCCTGAAATCCATTATTTCAAACTTAGTCTCAATCCGCCTTTTAATTTATCACTTGTTTTCAGGTTATTGAGCCGGCAGAGCGCTTTGAGACGGATACCATAATCCTGGGAGATCGAATGTAAGCTCTCCCCTGGCTGGACTTTATGAAAATCATATATTGCTTTCCTCTTTTTCTTTTCCAGGTAAACTTTTTGCCCCGGCTGCAATATATCCTTGCCTGATAAATCATTATACTCCCGGATCTGCCATGAATAAATATTAAACTCCCCGGAAATCCTGAAAAAATCATCGCCTTCCCTGGCTAAAATAAATTTAACTCCATTATTAATAAAAATGAACCGGTCGTTCCCGCCTTGTCCGGATAATTCAAATACCTGGGGCGGTACAGATGGAAGTTCTGAGTTCTGAGTTCTGAGTTCTGAGTTCTGACTGTTGACTGCCGACTGCCGACTGCCGACTTTGTCGAGCTCCCACAAGTCATTCTCCTCAATAATCCGGATCAATATCTCAGGATACCTCGGGTTGGTGGCATAACCGGCCTGCTTCAGGCCATAAGCCCAACCCTTGTAATCGGTTATGTCAAGATCGAAAAGAGTTTTATAACGGTCGCGGGTGGTCAGGAATTCGGAATGGTCGCGGTAAGAATCTTCCACATTCCCGTATTTACGAAAACATTCATCTTTTATGTCATCATCCTGATGATAGGTTTTGCCCGTCCATTCCTTATGACATTTGATGCCGAAGTGGTTATTCGCTTTCAGAGCCAGCTGGCTGTTGCCATTTTCCGATTCGAGAATTCCCTGCGCCAGGGTGATACTGGCAGGAATATTATACTTCTTCATCTCTTCAATGGCCATGTCTTTGTAAAGTTCAATATATTCCTCAACGGTATGCTTAGCCTGAGCATGCCCTGTAAAACTGACGGCACAGAGAATAAACAATATAATTAAATAAGACCTCTTCATAGAATGAAAATCATCAGCAAAAATACAGGTCATTAGTAACGGATTTCAGTTGATTTATTGCTTTTATTCACAAAGCATTGTTTATCGAATATTATCATTTAATAGAACACGGATGACACGAATGCAACGGATGACCGCGGATTATTAAAAGATGTTAATTTTGAATTTTGAATTTTGAATTTTGAATTCAGACCTAATCATTCGCTATTTTCCTGATCTGAGCACTCATCAAATCAATCAGTTTGAGCAACTCGGGCCGCTTTATCAGGAATGGAACGCCCTGATCAACGTCATCTCCAGGCAGGATATTGACAACCTTTATGAAAGACATGTACTTCATTCCCTGGGCATTGCTAAAGTCATTGATTTCAAACCCCGGACAAAAATCCTTGATGCTGGCACCGGAGGTGGATTCCCGGGCATCCCGCTGGCTATTCTTTTCCCGCAAGCCCATTTTCATCTTATCGACAGCACTGCCAAAAAGTTGACAGTAGTTCAAAATATTGCGGGCGAGACCGGGTTGAATAATATCACGACGGAACACAGCCGCCTGGAAGATCACCGTGGTGTATATGATTTTATCGTCAGCCGGGCTGTCACATCACTTCCTGAATTCTCCAGGCTGGTTTCGCACCTTCTTTCAGATGTAAGTAATAATGCAATCTCCAATGGGATCCTTTATCTGAAAGGCGGTGATATCGATAAAGAATTGAAGAGCATGGAGGCATGGGGGCATGGAGGCATGGAAGCGGGGAAGCATAGCATCTACCCGCTATCTGATTTCTTTACAGAAGAATTTTTCCTGACAAAAAAGGTTATTCATATCTATTAATATTATTTCTGCCTGCCGGAATAATTTTTTTATGTTCTTTTTGAATTTATTTATCTTCGCTGATCTTTTAAAAATACTTACGAAAAACTTAAAAGTTACGATTATGGTAGAAGCAATCAGAAAAACGTTGCGTGATTCAAAAGTTGCCCGCTGGACAGCACTTGCGGTGGTAGCTTTCACTATGCTAACCGGTTATTATTTAACGGATGTAATGGCTCCCCTGAAAGGACTTCTTGAAGGGCAATTACAATGGGATAGCTCAGAATTTGGTTTTTTTACTAGTGCTTACGGATGGTTTAATGTATTTCTTTTAATGCTGATTATTGGTGGGATTATTCTGGATAAAATGGGTGTGCGTTTTACTGGATTAATGGCGGCAATGATCATGGTTGCAGGTACTGCCATTAAATATTGGGCAGTATCCACACATTCACTTGACGGAACAACATGGCATATCTTATTTTGGGAGGCAAAGGCACAGGTATTCATGGCCGGACTTGGTTTTGCAATTTTTGGTGTTGGAGTGGAGGTTGCAGGTATTACCGTTTCAAAAATAATTGTAAAATGGTTTAAAGGAAAAGAATTAGCTCTAGCTATGGGACTTGAAATGGCTACTGCACGTTTAGGTACAGCTCTTGCTCTAAGTACATCAGTTCCTATTGCCAAAGCTTTCAACAATGTGTCTGCGCCCATTTTGGTATGCTTAATTATGCTCTGTATCGGTTTAATTGCATTTATCATTTACACATTTATGGATAAAAAATTAGATGCATCACAAGCCGTTTATGATGCAGCTAATAAGACTGTAGATACAGAAGAGGCATTTCGCATATCAGATATTTGGAAAATTGTCGGTAATAAAGGCTGGTGGTATATTGCAATCCTCTGTGTGCTTTTCTACTCTGCCGTTTTCCCTTTCCTGAAATATGCCACAGATTTAATGGTTCAAAGATTTAATATAAATGAGGATGTGGCTGGAATAATTCCAGCTATGCTTCCCTTCGGAACAATTTTATTAACACCTCTTTTTGGCAACTTATATGATCGTAAAGGTAAAGGCGCTACGATTATGATAATTGGTTCAATATTGCTAATATTCGTTCATACTATGTTTGCAATTCCTTTTATAAATCAATGGTTTATTGCAATATTGTTAATTCTTGTACTCGGAGTTGGATTTTCACTTGTACCTTCCGCAATGTGGCCTTCAGTTCCAAAGATTATACCTGAAAAACAACTTGGTACAGCTTATGCATTGATATTTTGGGTTCAGAACTGGGGATTGATGGGTGTACCTGCTCTTATCGGCTGGGTTTTAAACAAATATTGCTTTTTTGGATATTTTGCAATAATGGGCACTGGGTTTATTACACATCAGGGAGATAATGTTGTAAAGCTCGCCACTTTTGACCAAAATGTTTATGACCTGACAACCGTTGGATCAATAAGCCGTAAAGACACAACTGTTCAGGTCAACCGATTTATTCAAGATGCAAATGGCAACGTTACAAGTATTGTTGTCTCTACAGGTGACACAATACAACGTATTCATATTTCTGACAAAGCTTTCAAAAAAGTTGAAAAAAGAAAAGAGGTAAAGGTGCCTTTATATTCTTATGAAGATAAAGGGCGCATTGATCATTTTATTACAAATAAAGGTGAAAATGTGACTAAATATAATAACGTTGCCTCATTTTACAATTACACTATACCAATGATAATTTTTACATCACTGGGAATCCTCGCCCTGATATTTGCTTTTCTTTTAAAAGCCGAAGACAAGAAAAAAGGATATGGCCTTGAAAAGCCAAATATCCAGAAATAGTTTAACTATAAATCACTTAAAAGGGTTGTCTTTCGGTAGCCCTTTTTTTATGCATAATCATAAATTGTTGTAATTTTAACCTGTCAAACGGGCAAACTGAATTTAAACATAAAAAAAGATACACATGAGTAATGAAATTGTCAATTTAGAACCAAAGGCTGTCTGGAAGAATTTTTATTCCCTCACTCAAGTTCCGCGGCCTTCAAAGCACGAAGAGAAAATACAGGATTTCATGCTACAGTTTGGTGATGACCTTGGCCTGGAAACATTCAGGGATAAGGTCGGGAACATCATCGTCCGGAAGGCGGCTACACCAGGGATGGAAGACCGGAAAGGCATCATCCTGCAAGCCCACCTTGATATGGTACCTCAGAAGAATACTGCCACCAAGCACGATTTTGAAACGGACCCGATATTGACCGTCATCGACGGGGAATGGGTGAAAGCCAAAGGAACCACCCTCGGCTCCGACAATGGAATCGGGGTAGCTGCCATCATGACTATCCTGGCATCGAAAGACATTCCGCACGGTCCGATTGAAGCCCTTTTTACCTGTGACGAAGAAACAGGAATGACAGGGGCTAATGGTATAAAACCAGCTATCCTTAAAGGCGACATTTTACTGAATCTCGATTCTGAAGATGAAGGAGAACTTTATATCGGTTGCGCAGGTGGTATTGATGTTACGGCTGAATTCACCTATAAGGAGGTGGAAGTACCGCCGTTTTACGTCCCCTACCGTATTAGCCTTACCGGCCTTAAAGGAGGCCATTCCGGACTCGATATCAACCTGGGCCGCGGCAATGCAAACAAGATCTTAAACCAGCTGCTGATCGAGGTTTCGGATAAATTCGGCGCCAGGTTGGCCCACTTCGAAGGCGGTAACCTGCGTAATGCGATCCCGAGAGAATCTTTTGCCACCGTGGTGGTCCCTGAATCCAGGAAATCTGAATTCAAGGATTATGTAACCAGTTTCGAAGAAAATGCCAGGACCATGTTCCATCAAGCTGATCCCGGGCTAATGATAACGGTCAACGCAACTAAAATGCCCTTCCACCTGATTGATGAGGATACACAAAAACGCTTATTCAAGTCACTGGCTGAAGTCCCTAACGGCATGATCTCGATGATAAAAGACATGCCTGAAGTTGTTGAAACATCAACCAATCTCGCCATTGTGAAATCGAAGGACGGGAAGATATTCATTGCCTGCCTGCTAAGGAGTTCGGTAAATGCAAACAAAATGAAGCTTTCGGATCAGATGTCCGCGATTTTCAATAAAGCAGGAGCAAAAACTATGGTCGAAGGTGAATACCCCGGATGGAAACCTGATATCCATTCGCCTATCCTTGAAGCAATGAAGGATGTATACCGGGTACATTTCGGCAAAGTGCCTGCTGTGAAAGTCATTCACGCCGGGCTGGAATGCGGCATCCTGGGGGCTCAATATCCTCACTGGGATATGATCTCATTCGGACCTACCATCCGCGGGCCACATTCCCCTGATGAAAAAGTGCACATCGTTTCTGTAGGTTTATTCTGGGAGTACCTGGTCGAGACGCTTAAGCATTGCCCTGCGAGGTAGTGTTAAGTTTTGAGGGTTAAGGGTTAAGTTCGGGAAGGTTATTTATGGACATTAAGAAGTCATTAAGTGGTAATAAGGTTGTTGTTTAAGATTTGAAATTTTTGAATTTGTTTGGAATTTGGAATTTGGAATTTGGAATTTATAAAAATAGTTGTACTTTTGCACCTCCAAAATTAAAAGACGATGAAAAGAACATTCCAGCCATCGGTAAGAAAACGCAAGAATAAGCACGGCTTCAGGGAAAGAATGTCGACCAAGAACGGCCGAAAAGTTTTATCCAACAGGAGAGCAACCGGAAGAAAGAAGCTGACTGTTTCCGACGAGAATAAGTAAACAGATACGGTTTACGTATAAAATACTGACTAAAAAGAAGATAATTTCGGTTATCTTCTTTTTTTTTGCTTATCATCCTTAAACAGTTAAAAAAATTCTTTCGCCAGGCAACTATTTACATCGAATGATTGTCTATATTAGCAAACCAAACCAATAGCAAACAAAATCGCCATGAAAAAGACTATCTTTTTAATTGGTTTCATCATGTTTTCGTTTTTGAAAAATGCTGATTCCCAGACTACTGTTGTGCTTCAACCAGGTCCGGAAAGCAAGGATGCCCAGCTTTGGACAATAATGCCAAATAATAATTACGGCAATTCACCAAAATTTGTTTGTTCGGGATGGACCCATTATGGTGAACCCGGTGTGAACAGGAGCCTGATCGACTTTGATCTTTCCGTGATCCCTGAAAATGCAGTAATCACCGACGCCAAACTGAGCTTTTACTTTGTCTGCCTTGAGCCGACTTATTTCGGGCACACAGGCAATAATGAAGCCTATCTTCAATTGATAACTGAAACATGGGAAGAGGATAGTGTTACCTGGAACACACAGCCCATGACGACCGAAGCTGACCAGCTTTATCTGCCTCCCAGCACCGATCCTTACCAGGATTACACCGATATCGATGTAACCGCACTTATTGGCAAATTATATGCAGAGCCCGATGATTACCATGGGCTCATGCTGAAGTTATTAAATGAATACCCCTATAATTGCCTGCTTTTTGCTTCCAGTGATTACAATGACACGATCGAATTCAGGCCGAAGTTGGAAATAACATATATTGAAGCCCCGACTACTATTGTAATTCAGCCGGGAGCTGAAGGCAAGGATGCACAACTTTGGAGTATAATGCCAGATAATAACTATGGCAATACGCCAAAATTTGTCTGTATGGGCTGGACCCATTATGGCGTGCCTGGAGTGAACCGGGCTTTAATTGACTTTGATCTTTCTTCGGTCCCTGAAAATGTTCAAATCATTGATGCCAGGCTAAGCTTTTGCTTTGTCAACCTTGAGCCTACGTATTTCGGGCATACGGGCGAAAACGAGGCCTATCTTCAACTGGTCACCGAACCCTGGGAAGAGGATTATGTTACGTGGAACGAACAACCCATGACTACCGAAGATTGCCAGGTTTTTTTGCCGCCCAGCACAGATCCTTACCAGGATTATACCGGTATCGATGTAACCGCACTTATTGGCAAATTATATGCAGAGCCCGGTGATTACCATGGGCTCATGCTGAAGTTATTAAATGAATACCCCTATAATTGCCTGCTTTTTGCTTCCAGTGATTACAATGACACGATCGAATTCAGGCCGAAGTTGGAAATAACATATATTGAAGCCCCGACTACTATTGTAATTCAGCCGGGAGCTGAAGGTAAAGATGCGCAATTATGGAGTATTATGCCCAATAATAATTACGGAAATATCCCAAAATTTGATTGCTCAGGGTGGACCCATTATGGTGAGCCTGGAATAAACAGGGGGATAATCGACTTTGATCTTTCATCAATCCCTGAAGGTGCAGAAATCCTGGATGCCAGATTAAACTTATATTTTGTCTGCCTTGAACCGACATTTTTCGGACATACCGGCGAAAATGAAGCTTATCTCCAACTGATCACCGAACCATGGGAAGAGGAATACGTTACCTGGAATGAGCAACCCATGACCACGGAAGAGGACCAGGTTTTTTTACCACGCAGCACAGATCCTTACCAGGATTATACTGATATCGATGTAACTATTCCCATTCGCAAATTATTTAATGATCCAGATAATTACCACGGGCTGATGTTGAAGTTAATAAATGAATATCCATATACCTGCCTGCTTTTTGCCTCCAGTGATTATATGGATACGGCAGGATTCAGGCCCAGACTGGAAATAACATACACAAACTATCAAATGCTGCCGGTGGCAGGATTCACTTATATAACCGAAGGCTTAAACGTATTTTTCGAAAACAGTTCTATCAATGCCGATGACTATTTCTGGGATTTCGGAGACGGTTACTATTCCGATCTTACCAATCCATGGCACACTTACACTGTCGCCGGCGATTATTCAGTATGCCTGATGACCTGGAATAAAAATGGATCTGATTCGGTTTGTCAAATAATTTCTTCACTAACCGCAGCAATTTCAGAAAATTATCCTCCTTCATTTTTAATTTATCCTAATCCAGCCAGCGACCAGTTCACCATCTCAACCAACCTGAATGATAGAGCTGAATTGACTATTTTTGATCTGAGCGGCCATATATTGATAAATTCTATGGCAGATTTTGCTTCGGCAGAATGTGTTAAGATAGGTGTGAACCACCTCCCGGCAGGTATCTATTTCGCCAGGATTACATCAGGAAGTATCACAGAGACCAGTAAAATCATTATTAGCCATTAAGATTCGTCGATTTTCCTTAATTTCGCCCCTATAATCTCCATTAAGTCATAAAACTTCTCCTCATGGATAAGCATAGGTCCGCTGGTTTCAGCAAAACGCTGCCATATGCCGCTGCATTGGCGGTTTTCTTCATTATCATCGCTGTTTACTTCTACCCTATACTGGAAGGCAAAAAATTAGCCGCCAGTGACATGGTCCATTTTAAAGGGATGTCGAAAGAGATCGTCGATTACCGCGAGAAAACCGGGGATGAAGCCTTATGGACAAATAATATGTTCGGCGGGATGCCGGCCTACCAGATATCCGTTTATTACGGGAAAAACCTGATGACTTACGTGCATAGAATAATCAGGTTGGGTTTCCATCTTCCCATAGGCATGGTAATCATATACCTGTTCGGATTTTATTTCCTTCTTCTTGTGCTTAAGATCAATCCCTGGTTAAGTATAGCAGGGGCGATTGCTTTCGCTTTTTCATCTTACTTTTTCATCATCTTTGAGGCCGGTCATACTTCCAAAGCTTATGCCATAGGATATATGGCACCAGTTTTGGCCGGTATTATCCTGACCTACCGGGGGAAATATTTCCTTGGCGCCATATTAACGGCATTTTTTCTATCACTGGAAATCATCAGCGGACATCCCCAGATCACCTACTATCTTCTTTTAATGGTGTTGGTCTACGGAATAGTTGAATTTATCGATCATTACAAGCAAAAACGGTTGGCGGATTTCTCAAAAGCCACCGGTTTGCTCATTGCTGCAGCATTGCTTGCAGTGCTGACCAATACTGCAAGCTTATTGAACACCTATGAATACAGTAAATACTCCCTGCGGGGAAAAACAGAGCTCACTTCGGATAAAGAAAACCGGACGAGCGGGCTTGATAAGGACTATGCCACTGACTGGAGTTACGGCGTACCGGAAACCATGACTTTGCTTATTCCGGATTTCCAGGGAGGTTCTTCCCATGGAGCTCTGTCAAAGAATTCCGAAACTTACGATGTTTTGACTCAAAAACGCGTACCTAATACGGATCAGGTAATGAAAGCGCTTCCGCTGTACTGGGGTCCCCAGCCATTTACCTCGGGTCCTGTATATGTCGGCGCCCTGGTATTTTTCCTTTTCGTGTTTTCCCTTTTTTCTCTGAAAGGACCGTTAAAATGGTGGGGCATATCTGTTACCGTGCTTTCGGTCATGCTTGCCTGGGGAAAGCATTTTATGCCACTTACAAATTTCTTCCTCGATTACTTCCCTCTTTATAATAAATTCAGGGCAGTGGCCATGACACTGACTATGGCGGAATTGACCATACCACTGCTTGCTTTTATTGCATTGAACCAGGTACTGAATAAACCGGCAAGCCAAAATATATTTAAATATCTGAAATTCAGTCTTTACATAGTTGGAGGAATCTTAATATTTTTCATCCTGTTTGCCGGCTCAATTTTTTCCTTCGCAGGAGCTACCGATTCTCAGTCCGGACTGCCTGACTGGCTGATATCCGCCATTCAGGCCGACCGTTTAAAACTATTACGAACCGATGCCATCCGTTCACTGATTTTTATCCTGCTGACTTTTGGCTTACTCTGGGCTTATGCCAAAGGCAAGCTGAAACTGACCTATGTCCTGGTACTGGTCCCGCTGCTCGTCCTCGCGGATATGTGGCCGGTAAACAAGCGTTATCTCAATGATGATGATTTCATACGCAAGTCCCAGGTTAATAACCCTTACCAACCTACAAAAGCTGACCTTTCCATTTTAAAAGATACCGATCCCGATTACAGGGTTTATAACTTCAGTGAAGCATTTGAAGCTTCTGCCCGGACTTCTTATTTTCATAAGAATATTGGCGGTTATCATGGTGCCAAAATGAGAAGGTACCAGGAACTGATCGACCATAGTCTTTTAAAAGAAAGGCAACAAATAGCGGAAGCATTTAACGGGAACACGATAGCCCCGGAAGAAGCCCTGCAACGGTCATCAGCATTTAATATGCTTAACACGCGATATTTTATTGTCAATGCCAATGCTGAGCCTTTGAAGAACCCTTTTGCCTTAGGAAATGCGTGGTTCGTGAAAGATTACCGGATAGTCGATAATGCTGATGACGAGATTGCGGCAATTGGGGATTTCAGACCTGATAGCATAGCGATTATTGATAAACGTTTTGAAAATTTTCTCGAAGGGTTCACATCATTTAACACGAGCGATGCGGTTATCAAGTTAAATTCCTATGCGCCTAATCACCTGGTGTATACATACTCAGCCAAAACGGATGAATTGGCCGTATTCTCCGAGATTTATTATGACAAAGGCTGGAATGCCTATATCGACGGCAAGAAAATGCCATATTTCAGGGTCAATTATGTGCTTCGGGCAATGGTTGTCCCTGCAGGCAGCCATCAGCTTGAATTCAGGTTTGAACCCAGGTCTTACTTTACGGGACAAAAAGTATCTATGGCCGCTTCCCTTATTGTAATCCTTTTATTTTTGGGCGCTTTAGTGTATCCTTTTATAAAAAAGAAAAACCTTTAAAAAGTATTTTACCGGAGGGTAACACAATATTCTGTCTATGCAGAAGAGACACCAAAATAAAAAAGCCTATTTCGAAGAACAGATCCATACCACGCGGGAATATGTCATTCCTTTTATCGAAAAATTTCTGCCTCTCAATGCAAGTTGTAAAGTGCTGGAGATCGGTTGCGGGGAAGGCGGGAACCTCATTCCATTTCTTGATAAAAAATGCCGTGTGACGGGAGTGGATATTTCCGAAAGCAAAATATCACATGCGGCTGTATTTTTGAAAACTCATCCGGGGGCTAAGAACCTGACCTTACTGGCAAAGGATATCTATGACTCTTCGGAAGACCTGGGCCAGGATTTTGATCTGATTATGATGCAGGATGTCATCGAGCATATTCATGACCAGGACAGATTTATGGGTTACGCGAAACGGTTTCTTAAACCTGAAGGCTTATTTCTGCTGATATTTCCTCCCTGGTACAACCCGTTCGGCGGGCACCAGCAAATAGGCAGGCATCGGATATTAAGTAAATTACCCTATTTCCATTTACTTCCAGGGTGGTTATACCGATTCGTTCTCAGGACAGGGGGCGAAAGTGAGGGAACCATTGCTGAATTGCTTGAAATCAAGCAAACCGGCCTCAGCATCGAACGATTCCGCAAAATCGTCAAAAAACACGATTACCATATTATACAGGAGACTTTATATTTTATTAATCCCAATTACGAAATCAAGTTCGGTTTATCACCCAGGAAGCAGTCGCGGTTCATAGCAACATTGCCTTTCATCAGAAATCTGTTTACCACGTCCGTTTATTACCTGATCAGGAAAAATCAATGAGAAAAGTTTTGATCATCACCTACTACTGGCCTCCCAGCGGGGGTGGCGGGGTCATGAGATGGCTTAAATTTGCCAAATATCTCCCATCCACGGGTTGGCAGCCTGTCATATTTACGCCTGAAAACCCTGATCCCTCCGCTAAAGATGAAAGCCTTATCCAGGAAATCCCATCTGAAGCCGTTGTCATTAAACTCCCGATCTGGGAGCCTTATGATGTTTACCGGAAACTGACAGGTAAGAAAAAGGAAGAAAAGTTTAAGGCCGGGTATATTGCCGAAGCCTCTTCCAAAGGATGGAAAGATAAGCTCTCCGTATTTATCCGGGGCAACCTGATGATCCCCGATCCCAGGAAATTCTGGGTCAGGCCGGCAGTGAAATTCCTGGTCAAATACCTGGAGGACAACCCGGTTGATGTCATCGTTTCGACCGGGCCGCCTCACAGTATGCATCTGATAGGAATGGAGCTCAGGCGAAAATTAAACATTCCCTGGCTGGCAGATTTTCGCGATCCCTGGACCAACATCGATTTTTATGACAGGCTTCGCCTTACCAGCTGGGCGAACAAGAAGCATAAATCACTGGAAAAACAGGTTTTGCAGGCAGCAGATCTGGTCACTACCGTTTCATGGAGCTGGGCGGCTGATTTTAAACGTATTGTTCCCAGGGACATCGAAGTGATCACCAATGGCTTTGATCCCGAGGATTTTCAGGCTGAGCCAGGTATTTCTGATCAATACTTCAGCATTACCCATATCGGATCATTCAACAAAGACAGGAATCCTGAGATGTTCTGGGAAGCCCTGGACAGCAAAGCAAAGTCGGATGACGGCTTTCGAAAAAATCTCCGGTTAAGGTTTGTCGGGCAGACAGACCGTAGCATTTTTCAATCATTGGAAAAAAATGAACTGAAGGAAATTGCTGAAGATTTCGGTTTTGTGGGCCATAAAAAAAGCCTTGAAATACTGGGACTATCGCAGGTACTACTCCTTCCGTTAAATGATGCCCCTAATATCTCCGGGATTATTCCCGGCAAACTGTTTGAATACCTTGCTGCAAAACGCCCGATCATTGTTATCGGACCAAATGACGGGGATGCGGCCAGGATAATAATTGAGACCGGCGCCGGAAAAGTTGCAGGTTTAAATGACAGGGCCGGATTACGGCAAATTATTGATGAGTACTACCAGATGTATCTTAATAATAAGTTAGTTTTAAAAAATTTAGAGATAAATAAATACTCAAGGCAGGAGCTCACGGTACAATTGGCCAAAACGATTGAGCAAATCATAAAGTGAGCTATTTTTGTCCTAATCAAATTTTTATAAAGACAGGATGAATAAAGTGATGAAAGTAATATCCGTTGTAGGTGCCCGGCCTAATTTTATAAAGATCGCACCTGTTCACCGCGCATTTCAACCATACAAGGATAAAATCAAACACTTGATATGTCATACGGGACAGCACTTTGATAAAAATATGTCTGATGTTTTTTTCAAAGAGTTGAAGATACCTCAACCTGATTATAACCTGGGCATAAGTGGAGGAAGCCATGCTGTTCAGACAGCCCAGATCATGATCGAGTTTGAAAAGGTACTAATAAAGGAAAAACCCGACCTGGTAATTGTCCCGGGAGATGTAAATTCAACCCTGGCTGCAAGCCTTGTTGCAACAAAACTATCTATTCCCGTTGCTCACGTAGAATCAGGCTTAAGAAGTTTTGACCGCAGTATGCCCGAAGAAATCAACAGGATCCTGACCGATATAATAGCCGACCTTCTCTTTGTGTCCGAATCAAGAGGCATTATAAATCTGTCTCACGAAGGCATTGATGAAAAACACGTCTTTTTGGTCGGTAATGTCATGATTGACAGCCTGGTAAATTATTTACCATTAATCAATAAAATCAATATCGCTGAATCATTCAAATTAAAACCGGGCCATTACACCCTTGTGACCCTGCACCGTCCCAGCAATGTTGACGATACAGAAAAGCTGAAGAATTACCTTGATATTTTAAACAGGATTGCAGCCATCCAGCCTGTAATTTTCCCGGTCCATCCGCGCACACGCGCCAATATTGATACATTTAACCTGAACCGGCAATTGAATCCTGCACTTCAGATCATTGATCCGGTAGGTTACATCGATTTCATTGCTTTGATAAAGAATGCTTCATTAATTATCACAGACAGCGGAGGAATCCAGGAAGAAAGCACTTTTCTGGGTGTTCAATGCATCACTTGCAGAGAAAACACCGAAAGGCCCGTTACAGTTGAAATTGGCACCAACCACCTTGTCGGCACCGATCCTTCGGCTATTTACAGCAAAACTGCCGAAATCCTTGGTGGAAAAATTAAAAAAGGAAGGATACCCGATTTATGGGACGGAAAAACCTCAGAAAGGATTGTCCGGATAATAACTGAATGGCTATCATGACAGGATTTCGTAAATCTTTTCACTCCTGGCGCCGGGATGAAATTTTTCAGAGATCCTTTGCCTTGCTTTCCTGCCCAGTTCAGGTAGATCTTCTCTTGCCAGCGCGATTTCTATGATTCCTTTAAGCTGGTTTACATCCCTTTTTTCAAGGATGAAACCGGTATCTCCCACGATTAAAGGAATGGCAGCCACTTTAGAACCGATCGGGATGCATTCGCACAGCATGGCTTCGCAAATAGCGCTGGGAAATCCTTCAGCAATAGATAACTGGAGGTAAAAACGGTTCTGTGAATATATTCCGGCCAGTTTTTCATACGGCACCGGAGGGATGAATTTCACATTGGCGGTAAATGGCACTTTGATGACGTCCGGGGAGCAGCCCAGGACAGTAAATTCACAATCGGGCAGCAATTTAGCAACTTCAATAATGATATCTATTCCTTTTCTGACAAAAGATGAGCCTTCAATGCCAAATCCCGCGGTAATGAAAGTATTGCCGGCTACATTCTCAGATTTTCTGTAAAAAAGATCAGGATCATATTCCAGGCTAATGGTTTGAGATGGAGTCTTAAGATCCCGGCAAAAATGCCTGATCCCCTGTTTGGCATATTCCGCGTCATAATAGTCAGATTCCGAGTACATCAGGCTATCATCAACCGGGATAAGCAAATCCGCCAGCCTTGCAGAAAGGCAGGTGAATTTGCCTATGAGAAATTTATTGAAATGGCCATAATTAAATGAAGGATAACGGTATGCATCCGCACCTCCGAGGAAGATCAGTACGGGTTTACTGAAAATCCTCCCGAACAGGGCTGGAAGCAGGCTATGATACCCGGCAAAAAAGCAGATGATCGTTTTCGCTGACCTGATATGAGCCAGCAGGAAAATAAACTGATGG
The DNA here is from genome assembly GCA_023229505.1 of Bacteroidales bacterium. NCBI lineage: Bacteria > Pseudomonadati > Bacteroidota > Bacteroidia > Bacteroidales > Bacteroidales bacterium. The sequence goes on from JALNZD010000003.1 coordinate 173,056, forward strand.
AAAAGGCGCAGCGGGATTTTCCATTTTTTCTTTGTGTCCAGATAATATTCTGTCAGAGGATATCTCCTTTTCATAATTTCTATGTCTCTCGCCACAAACGACATGCGCACAGCATAGAAATAGAGAATCTTCTTATCTTTGGACGTTTTATTCATAAACCGCATCAAATATAGCAAAAATGGTTGTTGGAAATGGCATGCTTGCCACGGCATTCATAAAGGCAGGGATTAATACCGATTATCATATCATATTTGCTTCAGGGGTTTCCAATTCATTTGAAAAAGATCCCGGTGAATTTAACAAAGAAACTGACCTGCTCCTAAGCTATAAACAAACCGGATCAAGACTGGTTTATTTCAGCACAGTGAGCATTTATGATCCTTCATTATCCGGGAACCCATATATTCAGCACAAATTGAATATCGAGAAAATTATCAAGGATGGATTTTCTAAATATTTGATTATCAGATTGCCTAATGTTGTTGGACGGAGTAATAACCCCAATACCCTGACCAACTTTTTTTACCTGTCATTGATTAACGACCGACCGTTCAACCTGTACCTTAATGCAAGCCGTTACCTGATCGACCTGGAGGATGTCGTGAGGTTAACTTCCCTTGTCATTCAAAAAGCAAAGGACAATCAGAAAATTAACCTTGTCCTGGACAACAAGATGTCTGTCCCAAAGATTGTAAAAATGCTTTCAGAAATTACAGGTAAACGGGCAATTTACAAGATGATTGCAGAAGGGTCTGATTATGAAATTGATGACAGTCCTGCCAAGAAGATAATCGGAACAGAGCAATTCAGGATTGACCCGGAAGAGTATAATTTTCACCTATTGTCAAAATATTACGGCCAAGCTTCATCAGAGCATTAATTAATAACGAATATTCTCTATTTCAGCAGGTGCTTATTCCCATATGAAACCTGGTAACCTGTAGAACCTTAATACCCAATTTATTATTTTGAGACATCTTCTAATTGATACAATCGTAACCCTCCGGCCTGATGCATCTTGACTCTTGATGATTCGCCACCTACCTTTGCCGTCATCAAATCTACAAACTTATGAGCAGATCTGAAAATTTGCAGACACAGATGTTTGCCCTTATTGAAG